>NZ_WUJP01000515.1 GCF_009806515.1 Geminicoccus flavidas
TCGGATCGAGCGGATCGCGTCCCGCCAGTGGCGCTCGGCCTGGTTGCGCAGGTGGTGTGCCCACCAGTTGGCTGGGCCGATCGTGCCGGTCTGCTCGATCATCGCGACGAGCTGCCGGGTGAGCTGCGGCGCCTGGTCCGGATCGAGCGGCACCCCCGCCCAGGCGGCACCGGCCAGGGCGAGCATGGCCGAGACCTCATCCTGCAGCACGATCTGCCGCTCCCCCCAGAGCGGTACGGCCGCGAGCCACGCGGCCCGGAACTGCTCCACCATCCGCTCGAGCGCTGGAGGCGACATCATCGCCAGGAACATCTGCTTGCGATGGTGGTGCGGCGCGTCGTCCAGGGTCTGGACGCTGCCGATGTCCTGGAGGAGGCGCAGCACGGTCGGGGGCATGGCGCCGACCCGGGTGAAACGCTGCCCCTCGTAGAAGATCCCGGCTGCCTCAGCGCCGCGCATGCAGACCACGGGCGTGAGCATCAGCCGGCTGCGGAACAGGTCGGAGCCTAGACGGTCGCAGCGACTGGACACGAAGGTGTAGCCCTCGCGCAGGAAGGCTACCGAGGCATCGAGGCTGTCGTCCCTTGGGACTTGGTTCATACATGCGTTCCCTGCGCAGAGACGCATTGATATAGGCCGCCCCCTTCAGGCGGACAGACCAGCTACCGCGGCCGGCTTCAACTTGCGCCTGGGCGGCTGGATCCGGATCACGGCCGATGCCGCTGCCGGCCCGGCGAACCAGGCGATGGTGGCTGCCAGCCCCTCGCGCACGGAGGTGCGGGGCGCCCAGCCCAGCACGCGGCGGGCCATGGTGATGTCCGGCCGGCGCCATTGCGGGTCGTCCGCCGGCAGTGGCTCGTAGACGATCGGCGAGGTCGAGCCGGTCAGGCTGGTGACCAGGCGCGCCAGCTCGTTGATCGTGTACTCCTCCGGGTTGCCGATATTGATCGGCGTCTGCGGATTCTCCGGCACCTCCATCAGCCGGACCAGGCCGTCGATCAGGTCGGTGACGTAGCAGAAGGAGCGGGTCTGGGCGCCGGTGCCATACACGGTGAGCGGCCGGCCGGAGAGGGCCTGGACGATCAGGTTGGAGACGATCCGTCCGTCGTCGGGGCGCATCCGAGGCCCGTAGGTATTGAAGATCCGGGCCACCCGCACGTCCACCCGGTGCAGGCGCAGATAGTCGAAGCACAGGGTTTCCGCGGCGCGCTTGCCCTCGTCATAGCAGGCACGGATGCCGATTGGATTGACGTTGCCCCAGTAGCTCTCCTGCTGCGGGTGCTGGTCCGGATCGCCATAGACCTCGCTGGTCGAGGCCTGCAGGAGCCGCGCACCATTGGCGCGCGCCAGCTCCAGCAGGTTGCGGGCACCCAGCACGCTGGTCATCAGCGTGTGGATCGGGTCGGCCTGGTAATGCCGGGGCGACGCGGGACAGGCCAGGTTGTAGATCCGGTCCACCTCGATACTGCTCGGCAGCGGCTCGCACACGTCCGCCTCCAGCAGCGAGAAGCGCGGATCGCGCTCCAGCGTGCGCAGGTTCTCCGGCGTGCCGGTGCGGAAGCTGTCCAGGCAGATGACGCGGCGGCCCTCGCCGATCAGCCGCTCACACAGATAGCTGCCGAGAAACCCGGCACCACCGGCGATCAGTGCGGTCAGCGGCGCGCTGCGGCGGGACCGCCGCGACGACGACGTGTCCCGCAGCGTGGCGCGTTCCGCGGCGGGCAGATGCCGTTCCAGCTCCGCCGCACGGGCGATGCCGGTATGTGCACCTAGCACAATCGCCCGCGCGTTCTCCGCGATCTGCAGGCGCACCGGCTCGTCGATTTCGGTCAGCGCCGACACCACCTGCTCGGTCTGGTCGGCGATCAGGATGGCCCGGCCCTCGGGCAGGAGGTCGCCCAGGCCCTCCCAGCGATCGCTGATGATCGGGGTGCAGCAGGCCGCTGCCTCGAACAGGCGCACGCTCGGCGAGTGGCCGGCCTTGATCATGTCGGCGCGGGTCACGTTTAGCGTGAAGCGCTGGCGGGCATAGAAGGCGGCATGCTCGGCGGGCGAGAGATGCTCGATCCGCTCGACATTGGCCGGCCAGTCGATCCCGTCCGGATATTGCGGTCCGGCCACCACGAAGCGCAGGTGCGGCAGGCGGCGGGCCGGCTCCAGCAGGAGCCGCTCCAGGGCGGGCTGCCGGTCGGGGCTGTAGGTGCCGAGATAGCCCAAGTCCCAGGTCGGGGCCGCGGGCAGCGGCGCGTAGCGGGTCTCGTCCACCGCGCAGTAGAAGGCCTGCGGGTTGCGCGCGCCGAACTCCCGGGCGAGGCGTTCCAGCACCGGCCCACCCGAGAAGGACAGGTAGAGGTCGAGCTCGGGAATCTGCCGCCGCGCCAGGTAGCCGGCCTCGTCCTTCTCCAGCTTGGCCAGGGTGACCGGCGTGTCGATGTCGTAGAAGGCGCGGATGCCGCGGGCCCGCTCTAGCACCAGGTCCAGGACCTCGATGCCATCCGGCACGTAGGACCCGACGATCACGGCATCGGCGGCCTCGATGTCGGCCAGATAGCGCTGCTCCAGGTCCTCCAGGCTCGCATACAGGCCGAGCGTGCAGAAGTCGGGGTCAGGCAGGTCACGGTTTTCGGCATACCAGGGGACGTCGCGCTCCAGGAACAGTACGCGATGGCCACGGGCCGCCAGGCCGCGCAGGAGAGCCCGGAAGGTGGTGGCGTGGCCGTTGCCCCAGGACGAGGAAAGGGACAGGCCGAGGACGACGAGGTCGAAGGACCGCACGGTCATGCAGCAAGCTCCTTGGCCTTGGTTACAATGCCGGCGGTAAGCAGCCGGTCCACCAGGACCGCACGCCGGTCGTAGGTATGCTCCGCCAGCACGCGGCTGAGCGCCGCCTGGCCGATGGCGCGCGCGCGCGCCGGGTCGAGCGTCCGCACAGCCTCGGCCACGTCCTGGCCGTCACGGACCACCAGCACCTCCTCGTCCGGCCGCAGGAACAGCTCGATGCCTTCCCAATGGTCGGTGAGCAGGCAGGCCCCAGCACCGGCCGCCTCGAACACCCGGGTGGGCGGCGAGAAGCCGATGGCCGCCATGCTGTCCCGGTTGATGTTCAGGACCGCACTCGGGGTGCAGTTGAAGGCGTTGTGCGCCTCGGTCGCCACGTGCCCGATCTTCTGGACGTTGGGCGGGCAGTCCTTGTCCGCCCAGCCGGACCCGCCCAAGAGGAAGCGCCGCTCCGGCAGCATGGCGGCCGGCCGCAGGAAGAACTCCTCCACCCGCCGCTCGCGGTCGGGCAGGCGGTTGCCGAGAAAGCCGAGATCGCCCGCAAAGCGCTGGTCGGCCGCCACTGGATGGTGGGTGGAGGGATCCAGCGCGTTGTAAACTGGCACGCAGTCCGCGGCACCCAGCGCCCGATAGGCCTGCACGACCGGATCGCCGCCGCCATAGGTCAGCACCAGGTCGATCGCGGGCAGGACCCGGCGCAGCGGATGGTCCGGTGCCCCGGCGATCTCGGCCAGGGTGGCCGGCGCGTCCACGTCCCACCAGATGCGCAGCGCG
Source organism: Geminicoccus flavidas (assembly GCF_009806515.1). Lineage (GTDB taxonomy): Bacteria > Pseudomonadota > Alphaproteobacteria > Geminicoccales > Geminicoccaceae > Geminicoccus > Geminicoccus flavidus. The sequence goes on from NZ_WUJP01000515.1 coordinate 3,553, forward strand.
TCCGGCCGGGCCTGGCCCAGGGTGCGCAGCAGCAGTTCGTCGTCGGCAAAGCCCACGCCGCTGGCCTTGACCACGACATCCGCACCGGCACCGGCGGCGACTGCACTGGCGAGGCCGTCCGGCGTGGCTGGATAGACCACCACGCGGCACCAGTCCGGCGGGGCGATGTCGCGATGGCTCTGCCGGTCGAACGCATCCGGCTCGTAGAAGGTGATGGCATAGCCATGGGCGGCCAGCGCCCGGAGCATGCCCCGGTAATAGGTGGCGGCCCCGTTCCAATAGGAGGACAGGAGGCTGGAGCCGTAGAACGCGATCGTCCGGGTCATGCGGCTTCCTCGGTGGTGGCAAGGGCGGCACGGACCTTGGCGCTGCCGCGCAGGGCCAGGATCGCCAGCAACTCGTCGACGCGATGGGCGCAGGTGTGCCGGCGGCGGATGGTCTCGAGGCCGCTCGCGGCGATCGTGCGGCGCAGCTCGGGGTCGGCCTTCAGCGCCTGGAGGTGCCGCGTCATCGCTTCGCCGTCCGCCGCGCGCAGATAGTCCCGGTCGCCGCGGAACAGGCCCTCGGCATCGTCCCAGGGAGCGCTCACCAGCGGGATGCCGCAGGCCAGCGCCTCGAACATGCGGATGGTGGGGATGCCGGGCAGGGCCGCGACATAGGGCCGGCGCGGCACATGCACCGTCATGCGGTGCCGGGCGAACGTCCGGGGCACGTCGGCATTGGCGAGCCAGCCCCGATAGGCCAGGGGCGAGCGTGCCAGGGCCCCCAGGGCCGGCTCGGGATAGCGCACGCCGTGCACCGTGCCCGACAGCCCCAGCCGCGTGGCCGGCTCGATCAGGAACTCCTGGAGTTCGCGCTCCCGCTCACCGTCGCCCCAGTTGCCGATCCAGACCAAGTCGGCTTCGGGCTGCAGCTCGGGCAGGGGGTGGAAGACCCGGATGTCGGCCGCCTCGTGCCAGACGAAGACCTGCCTGCCCCAGCCCTGCCGCTCGTAGCGCTCCTTCAGGGTGGCGCCGAAGGCCAGCACGGCGTCGTAGTCGGCAAGCCGCAGGTCGGCGATCGCCTGCTCGTCCGAAACGCCGCGGTGATGCGTGTCGTGGAACAGGAGGGTGAACGGTGCGCCGGCACGGCGCAGCCGGCCGAGTGCCGCCACCAGGTCGGGATCGGTCCATTCATGGACCAGGACCACGTCGGCATCGGCCAGCGCTGCCCCATGGTCGAAGCCTTCGCCATAGCTCTGGCTGGTCAGGCCCGGAAAGTCATGGGCGAAGCGGTGCAATGCGCTCGTGCCCTGGTCGGCCAGGAGGTTGCTGCGGCTCCAGCCGTCGACCGGCTCCAGCGCCAGAGTTTCGTGGCCGCGGGACTGCAGCTCGCTCAGGAGACCGCGCAGGAAATGGGCGTTGCCATGGTTCCAGTCGGACTGGAGCGAATGGGTATAGAGGACGAACTTCATGAAGTGCTCCCGCTAGCCCCGGCCGGGGCATGGCGCAGCATCGCGGTGCCATAGGCGCGCAGCGTGCCGGTGAGCTGGCGATGGGTGGTGAAGGTGCCGGCCCGGCGCCTGGCCCGCTCGGCCAGGTCGAACCGCCAGGGCGGATCGTCCGCCAGGGCCCGGATCGCTTCGGCAAAGGCGGCGGGCTCGTGCGGCGGCACGAAGATGGCGGCATCCGCCCAGAGCTCGCGGAAGGTCGGGATGTCGGCCAGGAGCAGGGCGGCACCGCTGCCGGCCGCCTCCAGCACCGCCAGGCCGAACGGCTCGTAGCGTGAGGGGGCGGCGAAGATGGCCGCCTGGCGCATCAGTTGCCGCAGCTCATGCGGCGGTAGTTCGCCCGCGGCACGGGCATAGTCGAGCCGGACCCGCTCGCCGTTCGGGCCCTGCAGCGCACCGGCCATCACGACCGGCCAGGGCGAGGCGGCGGCGGCCTGGTCGAGTGTGCGGCCGTTCTTGGCCTCGTCCCACCAGCGCCCGGCCGAGAGCACCATCTCCGTCTTGCCGCAGGCGATGGGCGGCACCGCTGCGGCGTTGTGGACGACCTCCAGGCGCGGCTGGGGGCCGTAGACCGCGACGACGTTCTCGCCATGGGAGCGGCTGGGCACCAGCACGACCTCCGCGCGGCGAAAGCCTAGCGCATTGTGCCGCTCAAGCCAGCTCCAGCCGGCCGGCAGCCGGTCGCCCCGCACGGCCCGCCACCAGGTGGGCACGCAGGAATGCGACGCCACCACCACCGGCAGGTCGATCTCCAGCTCCGCCGCCTGGGAGGGCAGGTTCAGGTGGAGCAGGTCTGCCTGCCAGTTCGTGGCGATCCGGGCGAGGCTGGCCGGCACCCCCGCCAGCGCGTCGGCATCGGCCACCAGCCAGTCGAGCGGCAGGTCGGT
>NZ_WUJP01000516.1 GCF_009806515.1 Geminicoccus flavidas
CCAGTGCAGCTCGGCACCGATGGCGGCGCATTCGGCGCGCCGCCGCGGGTCCGGGGCCGGGCCGGACCCGACCAGCAGGGTGCGGATTCCTTCGGCCTCCAGGCCGGCGGCCAGGTCCAGGGCGTAGCGCCACACCCCGCCCACCGCATCCACGGTCATCATGACCCGGCGCGGGCGCATCAGGAGATCGACGGACATGGGTTCGGCCAGATGCTCGGGCTGGGGCAGGGTGGTCGGTGCGGCGGCCGGCTCATGCCAGCTTCCTCCTCCCGGCGGGCTGGGCCGGCTCGGCCGGCACCTCGGGCAGGCCCTCGGCCAGCGGCAGGCCCAGTTCCGCGCTGACCCAGCGAGCCAGGTCGCGCAGCCCTTCGCGCCAGCCGATCCGCGCGTGCCAGTCGATCACCTCGGTCAGCCGGCGGGTGTCGGCCACGAAGTAGAGCTGGTCGCCGGTCCGCCAGGCCTCCTTGCCATAGGCGACCTCCTTGCCGGTGAGCGTCGCGATCTCCGCCAGCACGGTATGGAGGCTCACCGCGTTGAACGGCCCGCCGCCCAGATTGAAGGCCTGGCCCTTCACTCGGTCGATCCCGACGAGCAGACCGCGATAGGCCGCCACCGCGTCGTGGACGTGCAGGATGTCGCGCACCTGCTTGCCGTCGCCATAGATGGTGATTGGCTCGTCCCGCATCGCCTTGATCAGGAAGTGGGCCACCCAGCCCTGGTCCTCCGTGCCGAACTGGCGGGGGCCGTAGATGCAGCTCATCCTCAGGACGGCGGTGCGCAGGCCGAAGCTCTTGGCATAGTCCAGCACGTACTGGTCGGCGGCACCCTTGGAGCAGCCATAGGGGGTGCAGAAGTCGAGCGGGCGACTCTCGTTCACCCCATGGGCGCGCAGGGCCGGATCGACCGGCAGGTAGCGCCCGCCGGTCTCG
>NZ_WUJP01000517.1 GCF_009806515.1 Geminicoccus flavidas
GCGACGGGGATGTCCTCCAGCGCGCCGTAGACCTTGTTGGTGCTGGCGAAGATCACCGGTGTACTGGGCGCGTGGTGGCGCACCGCCTCCAGCACGGTGAGCGTCCCTTGCGCGTTGACCAGGAAGTCGTGGACCGGGTCGACCAGGCTGGAGGTGACGGCGACCTGGGCCGCCAGGTGGAACACCGCCTTGCTGTCCCTGACCGCCTCGGCGACCAGGCCGGCATCGCGGATGTCCGCGATGCAGCCATGCAGCCGCTTACCATGACTTTCCTGCAGCCAGGCGAGGTTGCGCTCCACGCCCGGCCTGGCGAGGCTGTCCAGGACGATGACCTCCTCGCCCTCGCGCAAGAGCGCGTCGGCGAGGTTGGAGCCGATGAAGCCCGCCCCGCCGATCACCGTCACCGGTGCCGAGGGCCGCCGGACGTTCGGGGCGTGGAGCTGGTCCGGCAGGTCGACCAGACCGCTCACGCCGCCCGCCTCCAGCAGTCGTCTGAGAAGCTTCGGCCGTCCTTCCGCATCGGTGACACCCAGATGATAGTGGCGGGGATCGAAATAGACGCCTTCTTGGACCGCGACCTTGCGGGGCACGTCCTGCCAGCCATACCAGTAGAGCCGGTCAGCCGGGGCGTTCAGCGCCTCCCGGAAGCGCGCCACCTGCTGGGCCTCGTCATGCCGCCAAGTCGCGTAGCCGGCCTCGGTGATCCAGATCTCGGCAGCGGGGTTGTAACGGTCCAGGATTTCGCGCATCTGGCCGAGGTGGGCCGCATAGCCCTCCCAGGCAGCGGCCTCGCTGTCCCAGGTACCGGGAAAGCCGTGGAAGCCCACCGCGGCCACTTCGGCCAGCAGGTTGCGCTGGCCCATCAGGTCGAGCCAGTGGGCGTCGAACGGGGAGGGGCCGCACAGCACTGCCCTCCAGCCGCGCTGCCGCGTCCAGTAGGCGGCGGCACCCGTCATCTCGCAGAACAGTTGCCAGTCGTGGTCGACCCGCCAGTCCCAGTCGAGCAGGTTGTTTGGCTCGTTCCACAGCTCGACATGGCTGAAATGCCGGCCGTAGCGGGTCAGCACCTGGTCGATGAAGTCGGCATAGTCCAGGAGCCGGCGGGGCGGACCGGCGGAATGGCCGGTGCGCGACAAAGATGGCGGCGTGTAGTGCACGCAGGGCAGGAGGTCGAGTTCCCGGCCGAGCGTCGGGATCAGCCAGTCATACCACTCAGGCCCGCCCGGCGTATGGAACTCCGCCCAGGACAGGTGGGTGCGCAGGCAGGTGGCGCCGGCGGCGCGCATCCCGGCCACCGCCTCACCCACCCGCTCATACTCGCCCTGGCGGAACCACTCGACGAAGCCGAACGGATGGTTTGGGGGCGCTGCCCTCATGCGACTAGGCCGCGCGCTTCGAGCTGCCGCTTGGCGTCCTCGCCGCGGTCCTGCGCGTCTTGGGCCCGGATCCAGGCGGCCAGCTCGCCCACCTGGTCCTCCAGGTAGCCGCTTGGCGAATAGCCCAGGAGGTCTTGCGCCTTGGCGATGTCGGCAAAGCAATGGCGGATGTCGCCGGCCCGCGCCTTGCCCAGGAACTGCGGCGCCAGCTCGGGCACGTCCATCGCGTCGGCCAGCAGTTCGGCGACGCGTGCGATGGTGTAGGCACGGCCGCTGCCGATGTTCACCACATGGCCGGCGGCGGCCGGGCTGGTCATGGCCAGGTGGAAGGCCCGGGCCACGTCGCGCACATGGACGAAGTCGCGTTGCTGCTGGCCGTCCTCGAAGATGATCGGCGGCTGGCCGTGCAGGAGACGGGCGCCGAAATTGGCGAGCACGCCGGTATAGGGATTGGACAGGGCCTGGCCCGGGCCGAACACGTTGAACAGCCGGAGTGCCACCGTCTCGATGCCGTAGGCCGCCCCGGTGATCAGGCAGGCGCGTTCCTGCGCATACTTGGTGAGGGCATAGATGGAGGCGAGGTCGACCTGCTTGGTCTCGTCGGTCGGCACCGGCACCAGCGGCGCGCCGTCCGGTCCCACCGGATCCCAGCCATTGGCCTCGCCGGCAACACGGCGTACGGCACCCACTCGGGTCCCGTCCGCGGTCCGGTACAGGCCTTCGCCGTACACGCTCATCGACGAGGCCACCACCAGCCGGCGACCCGGCTCGTCGATCATGTTCTCGAGCAGCACGGCGGTGGCCAAGTCGTTGCCGCCGACATAGCGGGCGATCTCGTACATGCTCTGGCCGACCCCGACCTCGGCGGCCAGGTGGAACACGCCGTCCACGCCCTGGAGCGCGCGGCGGACCAGGCCGACATCGCGCAGATCACCCTCCAGGAACTCCACGCCGGCGGGGAGCGGCGGCTCCACGTCGCCATGCACCTGCGGAACCAGGCTGTCGATCACGCGGACCCGGTGGCCCGCACGCAGGAGCTCATCGCACAGCTGTCGCCCGATGAACCCGGCACCGCCAGTGACGAGATAGGTCGCCGCCATCCATGTCTTCTCCGCCAACGCTGCCTGGGGCAGCCCTGCTGAATAACAGTTGCGGGCGGAGGTTGTTCCCGGAGAGGAAGATAAAGATGTAAAAGAAGATGCTTACAATGCGGTAATTTTATGATGAGCGTGTAAATTAACACCGCGCCGATGGCGGGTGTCCAGAAATCTGCCCGGTCTCGCCGCTTCGAGAATGCGCTATCGCCGGCCGGCCCAGGTCTGGGCCGGCCGGCGATTTCCAGGCGATGCCAGCCAGGTCAGCGCTCTCGATCTCTGCTCCTGTCATCCAGCACGGACGTGTCAGTTCGGGTGCTGCCGGGCGTGGTCGAGCCGGTCGATGCCGTGCTGCTGCTGGTGCCGGACGGGCTGGCACCGGTCCATGCAGTGCTGCCCGACCCGGTGGAGCTGGTCCCGCCACCCGACCCGGTGCCGCCTTCGCTCCGGCCGGCGCTGTCCGCCTTCTGCTTGGCCTTGTCGGCGGTGGCGTCGATGGCCTGGTGAGCCTGCTCCGCCGCCGACTTGGTCGTCTCGCGGATCTTGTCGGCAGCCTGGGACACGGCACCGGCGAGCTTGTCGGTGACGCCGCTCTCTTGGACCGATTCCACCACGTTTTGGTAGGTGTCCGTCGCCACCTCCGCGGCGTGCTCGTACTGCCGGTAGGCGGTATCGACTACCGCATCCTTGAACTGGTCGGCGGTCTGGCCCACCAGGCGGTTCTCCATCCGGGTGCGCGGCAGGGCAGCACCCAGCAGCGCACCGATCGCGAGACCAATGCCGCCCAGGACCAGCGGCTGGTCCTCGATCACCCGGCCGAACCGCTCCTGCGCATAATGGGCCGCCCGTTCACTGGCGATCCTGGCCTGCTCGCTCAGATGGGCCGCCTCATGCGCCAGATGGCTGGCGGTTTCGCTGATAGCGTGCCCGGCCTCCCGGGCGCGCTGGTAGCCCATTGAGGCCGTCTCGCTCGCCCGCCCATAGGCAGAGGCCGCGGCGTCGCCGGCGCGGCCATAGGTGGAGGCCATCTCGCTCGAGACGTTGCTGGCAGCGCCGCTGATGGCACTGGCCGCCGAGCTGCCGGCGCGGCTCACGGCACTGGCGGCGCTGCTGCCGGCATCGCTCACCCTGTGCAGCGTTGCCCCGCCAGTCTGGCCGACCGAGCGTGCCGCCGAGCCGGCCCGCTCCGCGAGCGAAGGCGAATGGCCCTGGGTGCCCGAGGCGGGATACTGGCTGCTCGGCCGCGGCATGCTGTCCACGCCGCTGCTGGTGCCGGTCGGGCGGTGCGGCACGCCGGTGCCATATGCCTCCAAAGGCGCGCCCAGGCGCTCGTCGTCCGGATGCCAGCGACGGCGGTCGTCATGGCCGAGCCGGCGCTGCACCGCCGGCTGGCCGCCCAGCATCAGCCAGCCGATGCCTGCACCGACCAACAGGAGCGGCAGGGGGTTGTCCCGGACCTGGCGGCCCAGGTTCTGGGCGAACTCGGTGCCGTTCGAGGTCTTCATGTAGTCGACCGCTTGGTCGACCAGCTGGCCCGGCGACATCCGCTCGCTGAGCTCGGCCAAGGTGCGGCGCACTTGGTCGCGACTGTCCTCGACCTCGCGCTCGATCTCGTTGCTGGACTTCTCGTCGTAGCTGCTCATCGCACCTGCTCCCTCGCCACGGCAGCATCGCGCTGCAACTGCTCGACCGTCTTGGTCGGCATCAGCCGGGCTGCCTTGAGATTGTTGATGCCCTTCTGCAGCGCGACGTAGCCGATGATGCCGACCACGACCGCCACGATCAGGAAGCCCCAATGGGTTCCGAGGCCGGCCACCGCGAGCCAGGCCACGATCGCATGCAGGAGCATGATGAAGGCGCCCAGCAGGATGACGCCACCGACGCCCACCGACGCCGACGCCGTGCCGACCTGCCCGGCCTTCTCGGAAAGCTCCGCCTTGGCGAGCTGCACCTCCTTGCGAAACAGGGTGGTGACGTTCTCGATCAGGTCGGAGAACAGGGTTGTGATGGGACGGTCCTGCATCATGCGCCGGACCCTCCACCGATCGAGCCGCTGCTGCCCGGACCCTTGTGCGACGGGTCGTTCTTGGCAGTGCTGGTGCCGGCGATGCTGCTGACGGCACCGCTGGTCGCGCCGGCGAGTTCGTCGGCCTGGCGCACGCCGGTCGGAGCGGAAGCGCCGGTCGTGGAGGAACTGCCCGACGTGGAGGAGGTGCCCGTCACGGAGGAGGTGCCACCCAAAGAGGAGCTGCCGCCCGCAGAGGAGCCGCCGCCCATGGAGGAGCTGCCGGTACCGCCAGCTGGGCTGGTCGAGGTTGGAGTGCGGGACGCGTCATAGCCCATGCCGCTCTGGGCGGCAGTATCAGCGCTGCCCGTAAAGCCATGGGCCGTGCCGCCGGACCGGATGCCGTCCTCGCCGGAGCCCGGATAGCTGCCGGTGTAGCCAGCCGACGAGCGATGGGTGTCGCCGTAGCCGCTGCCTGCCTGGTCGCGACCCTGGTAGCGGCCGCCCTGGTCGTAGCCGCCCCGGTAATAGCTCTGGCTGCCGGGTGCCGCCGAGCTCTTGAGGAAGCGGGACAGGGCGAAGCCGGCGAGCACGGTGAGGCCGAAGAAGACCACGGGCTCGCGGCGGGCGTAGTCGGTCACGTCCTGCAGGATGTCGCCGATCTTCCGGCTGCGCAGGGATTCCGAGAGCTCGTCGGCCGAGCTGGCTGCCTGCCGCACGAACTGGGCGAGCTGCGGCGAGCTCTGTTCCAGCTCGTCGGCGGCCCGGCTGGCAGCGCGGGCGATCCCGCGTACCTGCTCGGCCCCGGCCGCCTTCTGCTCCTCGACCAGGCCCTGCGCCCGCTCCCGGGCGGCGTTCGTCACGTCGCGGCCCTGCTCCTTGAGGTCGTGCGCGAGGTTCTGGCCCTCGCTCTTGAGATCCTGGCCCAGCCTGTTCGCTTCCGACTTCGTCCGGTCGACGGTGTCACGGGCGGCGTCTTTGGCCGCGCCGATCTGCTGATCGGCTTCCTTCCGGCTTCCGGTAAGTCCGGTGTTCGCCGACGGGGAAGTCAGGGTGGGATCCGTTCGGTAGTCCGTCGAGCCCGTAGCCATGACAATAACCTTTGGTTGGTGCGTCTCCACGCGGAGGGAGCTGCTGACGGACGCGCCCGTGCAGTCGGATTTCACCAGTGGATCAGGGTAGAAACCGCGATCATGAACTTGATGACGACCAATGACTGCGAGCCGAGTTCCGTCCTGTCTCCGCCTTGGATTGCGTCCTTGAACCTGAGCCCATTGAACAAGAGCAGTTCGTCAAAGTTCCATCGATCGCCGTGTAATCTGCAATGACCACCGGCCCGCCGGCGGGTGGAACCTCGGGCGGCAGCGTCACGTTTGCGCTGCCAGCAGAACGAGGAGGCGCAACATGACCAATCGCATTGACCAGACCACCGGCTCCAGCGCTTCGGCGGAACGGCCGGGCAAGGGTGACGGCAACGCCGATCCGGGCCTTGAGCAGGCGGTCGACCGGGCCGTGCCCGATGCGGAGAAGCTGCCGGGCCGCGGTGCGGAGAACCCGATCACCCAGCAAGTCGAGAAGGCGGTCGACGAGCGCCAGCCCAGGCCCGGGCCTTCCACGTTGCAGGGCAACGATCAGCCTAGCTGACCGGCCGCAGGTGGCAGCAACCGGATGGGGACAACGATGTATTACCTGGCGCTCGCCTCCGACTATGACGGCACGATCGCCGAGCATGGCGCCGTGGATCAGGCCACGTTCGACGCGCTCTGCGAGCTGAAGAGGTCGGGGCGGCGCCTGATCCTGGTGAGCGGCCGCGAGCTGCCGGACCTGCAGCGGGCGTTCCCGGAGCTGGAGCTGTTCGATCTCGCCGTGCTGGAGAATGGCGGGCTGCTCTATGAGCCCGCCACCCGGACCGAGACGGTGCTGGGCGAGCCCCCGCCTGCGGCCCTGGTGGAGCGGCTCCAGGCCGAGGGCGTCGAGCCGCTCTCGGTCGGCCGCTGCATTGTCGCCACCTGGACGCCGCACGAGCACACCGTGCTCGCGGCGATCCGGGAACTCGGCCTGGAGCTGCAAATCATCTTCAACAAGGGTGCAGTGATGGTGCTGCCGCCGGGCGTCAACAAGGCGTCCGGCCTCCATGCCGCGCTGGAGCGGCTAGGCATCTCGGCGCACAACGTGGTGGGCGTGGGCGACGCGGAGAACGATCACGCCTTTTTGGCCGAGTGCGGGGTCCCCGTGGCGGTGGCCAATGCCCTGCCGGCACTCAAGGAAGCGGCCGAGATCGTGACGGAAGCCCCGCGCGGGGCGGGTGTGGCCGAGCTCGTCGCCGCGATGCTGGCCAACGACCTGGACGACCCGCGTGCCGCGCTGCGGCGCAGGGTGCCGTTCGCCCGGCCGGTCGACGGCGGCGACGCCGCCGCGATGATCGAGCTGGATCCACGGGACGGGGCCACGCTGATCGCCGGGATCTCGGGCGGGGGCAAGTCGACCATCGCCACTACGGTGCTGGAGCGCTTCGTCGAGCGGGGCTTCCAGTTCTGCGTGATCGACCCGGAAGGCGACTATGGCGAGTTCAAGGGCGCGGTGGTGCTGGGCGACGCCCAGCAGCCGCCGGCGCTCGAGGACGTGGTGGAGCTGCTGGGTCCGCGCATGGAGAACGTGGTGGTGAACCTCCTGGGGTTCGACATCGACGAGCGGCCGGGCTTCCTGGCCCGCCTCCTGCCGGAGATCCAGCGCCTGCGCGCCCAGGTCGGCCGGCCGCAATGGCTGCTGATCGACGAGGCCCACCACATGTTCCCGCGGGAATGGGTGCCGGCCGAGGCGGTCGTGCCGGAATGCCTGCCGGCCACCCTCATGATCACCGTGCACCCGGAATCGCTGGCGCCGAAGCTGGCCCAGACCGCCACCACGGTGCTGGCGGTCGGCAGCGACCCGAAGCGGGTCCTGGAGGAGTTCGCGGAAGTCTCGGGCAAGCCGGTGGGCGAGGTGCCCGCCGCACCGCTGGAGCCGCGCCATGGCATCCTGTGGCGGGACGGAAAGGTCCAGGAGGTCGAGGTGGACCCGCCCAAGGAGCGGCTCAAGCGCCATGTGCGCAAGTACGCGCAGGGCGATCTCGGCCCGGACCGGAGCTTCTATTTCCGCGGACCGGACGGAAAGCTCAACCTGCGCGCTAACAACCTCATGATCTTCCTGCAGATCGCCGAGGGCGTCGACGACGAGACCTGGTTGTTCCACCTCCAGAATGGCGACTATGCGCGCTGGTTTGAGGGGGCGGTCAAGGACGACCGGCTCGCCAAGGAGGTCCGCGAGCTGCCCGAACAGGCCGATCCCGCGACGAGCCGCCGGGCGGTCAAGGAAGCGATCGAGCGCCTCTACACGGTGGCGGTCAAGGCGCAGGACTGAGCGGGGCCGACCCGGCCCGCGCAGTCAGTTCAGTGGCGCTCCGGTGTGCCCGGCGGGACGTCCAGCCGCCATTTCCACGAGTTCGCCCCGGGAATTCGGAACCTGCCGCCCGACGCGAGGTTTGCCAGCGAGTGAACCGCACGTGGAGCGATGATGGCCCCGGCAGCCGACACCGTGATCATCACCGGCAGCAACGGATTCCTGGGGACGGCGCTGGCCCGCCGCCTGATGGAGGGCTACCGGGTGATCGGCCTGGATGTCAGCCTGCCCAGGAAGCCGGTCGAGGGCATGACCTCGCTGGAGTTCGACCTGGCCTCGGAGGACAGTGTGCGCGCCGCCGTCGCCGAGGCTAGGCGGATCAGCGGCGGGCCGATCGCGTCGGTGATCCATCTGGCCGCCTATTACGACATTACCGGCGAGGACCATCCGCTCTACCAGAAGATTACGGTGGACGGCACCGGGCGGCTGATCCGGGCGCTCCGGGACGGCGAGACCGGGCAGTTCGTGTTCGCCAGCACCATGCTGGTGCACGCGCCGGCCGAGCCGGGCGTGCGGATCGACGAGGACCATCCGATCGATCCGCCCTGGGCCTATCCCGCTTCCAAGGTCGCGGCGGAGAAAGTGGTCGAGGCGGAACGCGGCGACATCTCGACCGTGATCCTGCGCCCGGCCGGCATCTACGACGACGACGGCAGCGCCGCCTTCCTCGCCCAGCAGATCGCCCGGATCTATGAGCGGCTGCCGACTGCCTACCTGTTCGCCGGCGACATCGATCGCGGCCAGCCCTATCTGCACCTGGACGACTTCGTGGACGCGGTCTTCCGGATCGTGGAGCGGCGCCAGGAGTTGCCGAGGCACACCGCCTTTCTCCTGGGCGAGACCAATACCCCCACCTATCGCGACATGCAGCGCACGCTCGGCCGGCTGATCCATGGCGAGGACTGGAAGACCCTGTCCCTGCCCAAGCCGCTGGCCCAGGTCGGGAGCTGGATGCAGACCGAGGTCCTGGAGCAGGACAGCTACATCAAGCCGTGGATGACCTCGATGTCCGAGGATCACTACGAGCTCGACATCTCCCGGGCGGAGCGGCTGCTGGGCTGGCGGCCGAAGCACGACGTGATGGCGACCCTGCCCGGCATCGTCGCCCGTCTGAAGCAGGACCCGCCCGGCTGGTACGCCCGCAACAAGCTCGACCCGGCCACGGTGGCCGCCGCCGATCCGGTGATCGAGGAGGCAGCCGAGCAGGTCGGGCAACTGTCCGAGACCCGGCTGCGCCAAGCCGAGGAGGCGATGGAGCGGGAGCGCGACCGTACCGACTGGTGCCATCTGCTCAACATGATGCTGGGCGCTTGGCTGGTGGCCTCGCCCTTCATCCACGGGCTGTTCGACCCGGTGGGCCAGCTGCCACCCCCGCCGGCACTGGGCCACGAGCTGCCCGACCCCTCGGTCCGCAACTGGTGGCTGGGGGTCAGCGAGATCGTCACCGGGCTGCTGGTGATCCTGTTCTCCAAGCTGGCGCTCGACCGCGGGCGTGGCTGGGCGGCCTGGGTGGTGGTCGGGCTCGGCTGCTGGCTCCTGCTGGCCCCGCTCCTGTTCTGGACCACCAATGCCGCCGCCTATGGCAGCGACACGCTGGTCGGCATGCTGCTGATCACGTTTGCGGTGATCATCGCACCCCAGCCCGGCATCGCGCGGGAAGCGCTGGCCACCGAGGGCGACCGGCCGCTCGGCTGGTCCTATTCGCCTTCCAGCTATACTCAGCGCGCCCCGATCGTGGCGCTGGCCTTCGTCGGCCTGTTCGTGTCGCGCTACCTGGCCGCCTACCAGCTCGGCCATATCGACAGCGTCTGGGACCCGATCTTTGGGCCCGGCACCAACGACGCTGCGAACGGCACGGTCGCGGTGATTACCTCGGCCGTGTCCAAGGGCTTCCCAATCGCGGACGCCGGCTTCGGCGCGGTGGCCTATATGCTGGACATCGTGACCGGTGCTGCGGGCGACCGGCGCCGCTGGCGGACCATGCCCTGGCTGGTGCTGCTGTTCGGCATGCTGATCGTCCCGCTGGGTGCGGTCAGCCTGATCTTCATCATCATCCAGCCGACGATCATCGGTGCCTTGTGCACGCTGTGCCTGCTCCAGGCGGCGGTGACAGTGATCCTGATCCCGTACTCGGTCGACGAGGTGCTGGCGACCTGCCAGTACCTGATCCGGGCCAAGCGCGCGGGCCTGCCGTTCTGGCGCACGCTCTGGCGCGGCGGGCCGGCTTTGTCGGACGACAAGGACCCGTCGCCCGGCTTCAGCCAGCCGCTCGGCAGCATGATGGTCGAGTTCCTGAAGGGTGGGGTCAACTTCCCCTGGACCCTGGTGGCATCGACCGCGATCGGCGTCCTGCTGATGGCCACGCCGTTGTTCCTCGGCACCACCGGCGATCTCTATTTCAGCCACCACATCATGGGCTGCCTGGTGATCACGATCGCGGTGACCGCCATGGCCGAGATCGCTCGGGCTGCCCGCTTCCTGAACGTGGCGATCGGCGCCTGGGTGGTCGCCTCGCCGTTCGTCCTGGGCGGGGCGGGGCTGGCCGACCAGATCGGCGCGGTCGTGCTGGGCGGCCTGCTGGTCGTGCTCAGCCTGCCGCGGGGCGAGCGCAGCGAGGAGGACTATGGTGGCTGGAACCACCTGATCGTCTGAGGAGGGGCCATGACGGGTCATGTCCGGGGCTGGCGACGGCGGGAGATGCTGGGGGCGATCGCGGCAGCACCGCTGGTCGTGGCGGAATCGGCCGCCGCCGCGCCTGTGACCCGCGTGGTGCCGTCGTCCGGACAGGCCGTGCCGATCGTCGGGCTCGGCACCTGGATCACCTTCAACGTGGGCGACGACCCGGTGCTGCGCGACGAGTGCGCGGACGTGATGGCGGCATTCTTCCAGGCCGGCGGCGGCATGATCGACTCTTCGCCGATGTACGGCTCGTCGCAGCCCGTGATCGGCCATGGACTGGCCAAGCTCGGCCATCCGCCCGGCCTGTTTTCGGCAGACAAGGTCTGGACGTCAGGGGACGGCGCAGCACAGATCGAGCGCTCCCGCCAGTTCTGGGGCGTGCAGCAGTTCGACCTGCTCCAGGTCCACAATCTCCTGGACTGGGAACGGAAGCTGCCGCTGCTCCAGGAAATGAAGGCGGCCGGGCAGGTCGGCCATGTCGGCATCACCACCTCGGAAGGGCGGCGCCACGACGAGTTCGTCCGGGTGATGCAGGGGCACCGGCTCGACTTCGTCCAGGTGACCTACAACGTGCTGGACCGGGAGGTGGAAGAACGGATCCTGCCGCTGGCGCAGGAGCGGGGCATCGGCGTGATCGTCAACCGGCCGTTCCGCCAGGGTGCGCTCACCCGCGCGCTTGAGGGGCAGCCGCTCCCGCCGGTCGCGGCGGAACTCGGCTGCACGTGCTGGGCGCAACTGCTCCTGAAGTTCATCCTGGCCCATCCGGCGGTGACCTGCGCCATCCCGGCGACCACGCGGGTGGATCATGTGCGGGAGAACATGCAGGCGGGCGAGGGCAAGCTGCCGGATACCGACTTGCGCCGCCGGATCGTGGCCGAGGTCGAGGCGGTGCTGTGATCGACGATTTGGGCAGCTACGCGCTGGAGGACTTCCTCCTATTCGCACCGCGCACCTATTTCCGGCTGATCGAGCTACACCACGCGGCGGTGTGGCCGGCACAGCTGCTGGCCGGGGCGGCACTGGTGCTGGCGGGCGTCCTGATGTGGCGCGGCCATGGCCTGCGCGCGGTCGTGGTGGTACTGGCGGCGGGCTGGCTGTTCGTGGCGTGGGCCTGGTTCTGGCTGCGCTACGCCACGATCAACTGGGCGGCGGGCGCTGCCGCACTCGCCTTCCTGGTGGAGGCGCTGGCCCTGCTGGTGCTGGGCCTGTCCGGCCGGCTGGACTTTGCCGGCCCCGGCCCCGGCCCCGGCCCCGGCCGCCGCCGCGCCGCGGTGAGCCTTTTCGCCGCTGCCTGCCTCCTGCCGATCTTGGTCGCACCGCTCGCGGGACGGAGTTGGCGGCAGGCCGACCTGGCCCTGGTCCTGCCCGATTCGACCGCGCTCGCGACGCTGGCGGTGCTGGCCGGCTGCGTCGGCTGGTGGCGCTGGCTGCTGGTGCCCGTCCCGCTGCTGTGGTGCGCGGTGGCCGGGATGACACTCCTGGCCATGGGAGCCCCGGATGCCTGGCTGGTGCCTTGCCAGGCCCTGCTCCTACTGGCGGGCGGCATCGGCTTGGCCTGGCGGGACAGGGCGCACCTGGGGACCCGGCAGCCCGGTAGCGCTGCGCATGACGGTTTCCGGATGCTATGACCGGACCGGAGCGGAGCGGCGGATCTGTGGCCGGGGCGCCTGTCCTCCCATCGAGGATCGAGATGACCGAGGAGCATGACACGAACCCGCCAGCCAAGGCGGAGTTGGCGACGATCCTCCAGCCCGGCCGGAACTGCTGGCGAATCGCACGTGCGTCGCGCGCGGCCCTCCTGCCCGATGCGGCCAGCTACTTCGCCAGGCTCGCCCAGGCCTTCCAGCGGGCCCGCCGCTCGATCCTGATCATCGGCTGGGATTTCGACGGGCGGATCCGGCTCTGCCCCACCGACCAGTCCTGTCAGCCGCTGGGCGCCATGCTGCGGCAACTGGTGGAGGCCCGGCCGGAGCTGGAGGTCGACATCCTGGTGTGGAGCTTCGCGGTGGTCCACGCGCCCAGCGCGCCGTCGGAACTGCTGCTGAACCAGGACTGGGAACAGCATCCGCGCATCCATCTCAAGCTCGACCACGAGCACCCGATCTATGCCGCGCACCACCAGAAGATCGTCTGCATCGACGACCAACTCGCCTTCGTGGGCGGGATCGACCTGACGGTGAAGCGCTGGGACACGTGGCGGCACAAGGCCCGCGACCGGCGCCGGATCGACCCCGAGGGCGATCACTACGAGCCGGTCCACGACATGCAGATGGTGGTGGAAGGGGAGGCGGCCGAGGCGGTGGCGGCCGTGGCCAGGGCGCGCTGGCAGCGTGCCTACGGCCAGGCGCCGCCGCCAGTACCCCGCGCGGAACGGGGCGAGCTCTGGCCGCCCGGCCTGGAGCCGCAGTTCCTCGAGGCGGAGGTGGCGGTAGCGCGCACCCTGCCGGTTTGGCGCAACTTTCCGCCGGTCCACGAGATCAGCGCGCTCACGCTGGATGCGATCGCGGCGGCCCGGCACTGCATCTATGTCGAGGCGCAGTATTTCGCCAACTTCGAGGTGGCGGAGCTGCTGGAGCGGAGCCTGCGCCAGCCCACTGGGCCGGAGGTCGTGGTGCTGATGAGCCGCCGCCTGCCCGGCACGCTCGAGCAGTTCATCATGGGCCGCAACCGGGACCGGGTGCTGCGCCGGCTGATGCGGGCCGACCGGCACGGCCGGTTCGGCGGCTACTACACGTGCACCCCGTCAGCCGGCGGCGACATCGACATCCTGATCCACGCCAAGCTGATGATCATCGACGATCGGTTCCTGAAGGTCGGCTCGGCCAACATCAACAACCGCTCGGTCGGGCTCGACACCGAATGCGATTTCGCAATCGAGGCGCACTCTGATGCAGAGCGCCAGGCGATTGCCACCATCCGGCGCCAGCTCCTGGCGGGCCATCTCCGCGTCACGCCGGAGCAGTTGCGGGCAGCCACGATCGAGCACGGCTCGACCATCCGGGCGATCCGGGCCCTGCAGGCCGAAGGCAAGGGTCTGCGCGACTTCGCTGGCGTCGACCCGGGCGGCCGGACCCGGCCGGTCATCGGCACGGCCCTGCTCGACCCGAGGGAGCCGATCGGTGCCCGCTGGCGGCGGTTCGGCCGGCGGCGCCCCGGCCCGGCCAGCCTCGCAGCTTCCTGATCCCGAGGCCGGTGCCGATCGCTCAGGCCGGAGCCGGCCTGGTCCCGCCCGGCCGCTCCGCTTTCCGCCTGCCGCGCGCCCGGAACACCAGCTCGGTCAGGAGGAAGACCGTGCCGCCGATCGTGAACGGGATGAAGAAATAGATGCAGCGGAACGCGATCAGCCCGCCGATCACGTCCTCGCCCTTCAGGATGAACATCACCACGCTCTCGATCACGCCGAGCCCGCCCGGC
>NZ_WUJP01000518.1 GCF_009806515.1 Geminicoccus flavidas
ACGTGTGAGATCAGCGAGGTGACATTGGCGATCACGTAGATGGCGGCGATGCCCGGGAAGGGCATCTCGGTGAAGGCGGCGAGTGCCTGGTGGAGGCAGGCGGCGACCATGATGAAGTTGGTCGTGCCGATCACGACCTGGGCCAGCGCCAGGCGCAGGCTCGGCATCTGGAGGGACCAGCGCCACAGGTGCAGCGGCCGGCGCAGGAACGCCGCCAACGTGAGATAGAGGGCCACGACGGCCAGGCAGCCGGCGCCGAGCGCCAGCATGGCCGGCTCGCCCAGGCCGGTGATGCGCTGGCCGAGGTCCGGGCGGAGGAGGAGGCCGGCGCCGCCCAGTCCGATCAGGCCGATCCCGACGGTCGCCCCGCAGAACAGGATGACCTTGGCGACCTCCTCGTTGCTCAGGCCCCAGCGGGAATAGAAGCGGTAGCGGATCATGCCGCTGCTCAGCGCGGCCATGCCGATCGTGTGGCCCATGGACAGGCTCAGGAACGAGACCAGCGCCACCTGCGGGTAGGGCAGGCGCTTGCCGACATAGCGGGTCGCCATCCAGTCGAAGCCGGTCAGGCAGAGATAGCTTAGCGCTGCGAACAGGCCGGCCAGGAGCAGGTTGCCCGCCGGCACGGACGTGACCGAATCGACCAGCTCCTGCCAAGTGTAGCGCGAGAAGGTCCGGTAGAGCAGGAAGGCGGCCAGGCTCAGGGCGGCCACGGTGACGCCGAGCGTCGCCCAGCGCCGCCATCCCCCCTGGCCGTACGCCGCCTCCGGCCGGGCACTTTCATCCGCGCTGGCTGCCTGCATCGATCCGGTGACCCCGTGGCCGCGGCGGCGGTCGCCTCCGCCGCCGTCCTCCCGCCATCAACCGGACAGAGCGGGCGCGGCTCCGGAACTCGCCGGAAGCTGCTCGTCTGCCGGGTCGGGCAGGTCGCCCACCTGGAAGTCCATCACCAGCGGCAGGTGGTCGGAGGCCAGCCGGGTGAGCGGGGTGCGCACCACACTCACCCGCTCCACCGCGACCGGGCCCCGATAGAACAGGTGGTCGAGGGCCATGATCGGCATGCGGCTCGGGAAGGTGGCGAGGCGCCGGCCCGGCTGGCTGCCCTGTGCCTCGTGCAGGTGACGGCGCAGCCGCCGGAACGTGGCGCTGGCCGAGGGCGCGTTGAAGTCGCCGGCCAGGATCAAGGGCGGCCGGCAGTCCGGATGGCCCAGCCAGTCCGGCCCGAGCAGGGCGTGGCTCTGCAAGAGACGTTCCGCACCCAGGAGGCCGAGATGGGTGTTGATCACCTGGAGCGGCCGGCCCGCCACGCTGATCTCGGCCCAGAGCGCGCCGCGCGGCTCCAGGAACAGGCCGCGCGGCGGCCCGGGCAAGGCGGAGGCGCGTACTAGCCGGCATGGCAGGGTGGACAGGATGGCGTCGCCATACTGCTCCTCCAGCACGTTGACCGCGGGATGGAACAGCATGCTCATGCCGAGCCGTTGGGCGATCAGTTCGGCCTGGTGGACCCCGCCGCTGCGGGTGCGGCCGACGTCGAGTTCCTGCAGGGCCACGATGTCCGGCTCGAGTGCGGCCAGCACCTCGGCGATGCGCTCCGGTGCGTGGCGGCGGTCGGTGCCGATGCAGCTATGGACATTGTAGGTGACGATGCGCGGCAAGGACCGGCTCTCCATGCGGGGAAGGCTGCTATGGAACTCAGCTTCCCTTCACTTCGATCCCTGCCAGGCGCTCATAGACCTTCACCACCGCCGCATCGTCCTCGCCGCCGAACCCGGCCGCCGCCGCCGCCAGGAACTGCTGGTGGGCCGCCGCCGCGACGGGCAGGGGAAAGCGCAGGCTGCGCCCGGTATCCAGCACCAGGCCCAGGTCCTTGACGAAGATCTCGACGGCGGAGTGGGGCGTGAAGTCGCGCGCCAGCATGTGCGGAACGCGGTTCTCGAACATCCAGGAGCGGCCGGCGGCGTTGCTGATCACCTCGAACAGCTCGCTCGCGTCCGCCCCGGCGCGCACGCCCAGCGCCATGGCTTCCGCCGCAGCCGCGATATGCACGCCGGCCAGGAGCTGGTGGACGGTCTTGACCGTGGAACCGATCCCGATCTTCGGGCCCAGGCGGAACACCTTGGCGGCACAGGCATCCAGCATGGGTGCAGCCTTGGCGAACGCCGCCTCGCTGCCCGAGGCCATGAAGGTCAGTTCGCCCGAGGCGGCCCTGGCGGCGCCACCGGAGACCGGGGCGTCCAGGTAGGGGTGGCCCGCCGCCTCGACCCGCTCGCCGATCCGCACCGCGTCCTCGGCTGGAATGGTGGCGCTCGACACGACGACCGCACCCTCGGGCAGCGCGGCGAGGGCACCGTTCTCGCCGAACAGGGCGGCCTCGAGCTGATGGGCATTGACCACCATGACCAGCAGGATGTCGGCCCCGGCGGCCGCCTCGGCCGGTGAGGCCGCGGCGGTGATGCCCTCGATGCGGGTCGGGCGGATGTCGTAGCCGGTCACCCTCAGGCCCTGGGCGCTCGCGGCGCGCGCCATGCCGCCACCCATCGAGCCGAGGCCGATCACGCCGAGCTGCATGGGTCGTTCTCCTTGTGGTCCTGGGCCGAACCTGCGCTGCCCGTCCCGTGCAGGCAAGCGGTGCCGGTGGTTGCCTTGCGGGCGCTTACGCTGGCCGGGGCGCCGCACTAGGATCCCGGCCCGCTCAACAGGGAGACGATGATGACGGAACTCGCCACGCGCGAGATCGGGACGACGGGCCTCGCGGTGCCGGTCCTGGGGTTCGGGTCGGCACCGCTCGGTGACATCTACGAGAAGATCCCGGAAGAGCGGGCGCTGGCCACGGTGCAGGCGGCTTACGACGCCGGCTGCCGGCTGTTCGACACGGCACCGCTGTATGGCTATGGCCTGTCCGAGCACCGGGTCGGCCATGTGCTGCGCCGACAGCCGCGCGATTCCTACGTGCTCTCAACCAAGGTCGGCCGCTGGCTGAAGCCGACGCCGCCGGAGCAGATCGACCGCGGCCAGTGGGCCGGCGGGCTGAACATGCAGCCAGTCTACGACTATTCCTACGACGGCACCTTCCGCGAGGTGGAGCACAGCCTCCAGCGGCTGGGCGTCGAGCGGATCGACATCCTGTTCATCCACGATGTCGACATCTGGACCCATGGCACCCGCGAGGCTTACGAGCAGCGCTACAAAGAGGCGGTCGAGGGGGCCTTCCGAGCACTGGCTGAGCTGCGTTCGCAGGGCGTGGTCAAAGCGATCGGCATGGGCGTGAACGAGATCGAGCCGTGCAAGCGGCTGGCGACCGACGCCGATCCGGACGTGTTCCTGCTGGCCGGCCGCTACACCCTCCTGGAGCAGAACGGGCTGGACGACCTGATGCCGCTGGCGCGGGAAAAGAAGTTCAGCTTCCTGCTGGGCGGGCCGTTCAATTCCGGGATCCTGGCGACCGGCCCGGTGGAAGGGGCAAAGTACAACTACAAGCCGGCGCCGCCGGAGATCCTGGAGCGGGTCCGCCGGATCGAGGCGGTCTGCCAGCGCCACGCCGTGCCGCTGGCCGCAGCCGCGATCCAGTTCCCGCTGGGCCTGGCGGAGGTGGCGTCGATCATCCCCGGTGCGGTGAAGCCCGAGGAGGTCCAGACCAATGTCCGGCTGATGACCCAGCGGATCCCGGCGGACTTGTGGGCGGAACTACGCCACGAGGGTCTCTTGCGCGAGGGCAGCCCCGCGCCAGGCTGAGGCCGTGACCGGGCCGCAGCAGAAGCGCCGGCCCGGCATTCGCAGTCTGTTCCGGATGTCGGGCAATGGCAGGTGACGGATGCTGGAGATGTTCCGGCAGGGAATCCTGCCCATCCGGAAGTCACGGATCGGTCTGGATCAGATCAGCAATTTCTCTTGAGAGATATTGGCCTTGATCAGCGACCATTCTGCTGTTGTATTTGGCAGTGGAAATACCACATAAATTAGATCAATATTTCTTGAACTGCCCGTGAGCTTGGCGGAAGATGATGATGGTAACCAAGGTGATCTGCCCTGCATCGTCCGC
>NZ_WUJP01000519.1 GCF_009806515.1 Geminicoccus flavidas
GGAGGCGGTTACCGGAAAGGGAGGTTGCAATGATCCGCGCCAAGCTCATGGGCACGCTGTGCGCCGCGTTCTGTCTTGCCGCCGTGGCGGGTGATGCGGTCCAGGCCAAGGATGGCGACCGCCGGGGCGACCGGCACCGCAACGTCTTCGTGGTGAAGCTGGACAGCTTCCAGGAAGTGCCGACCCTGGTGACGCCAGGCCGCGGCAGCGCCACGCTGCGCATCGACGGCAGCACGATCAAGTACACGCTCGAGTACCGTGCCACCGAGAGCACCGTGACGCAGGCGCACATCCATCTCGGGCGCAGGGCGGTCAATGGCGGCATCTCCGCCTTCCTGTGCACCAATCTCGGCAATGGGCCGGCTGGCACGCCCGCCTGTCCGAAGTCCGGGCGCGTGTCCGGCACGATCCGCCAGGCCACTGGACCCGCGAGCCAGGGCGTGGACAATATCGGCGAGCTGATCCGCGCGATCCGCGCCGGTGCGGTCTATGTCAACGTGCACTCGGCCAAGTATCCGGCCGGCGAGATCCGCGGCGACGTGCATCGCCACGGACATCACTGAGCCAATCGTCGCATGGCCGCGGGGCGGGCGACCTCCCCGCGGTCTTCCATTCAGCGGGGCCGGCCGACCACGATCAGGCTCTGGCCCCAGGTAACCAGCTCGTCGCGACCGTCATTGTCGACGTCATAGAGCAGCGGAAACGCCGCCCAGGCCTCGTATTCGTTGGCGGCGGTCACTTCCGTCACCTTGCTGCCCCTGAGCTTCCAGTACCAGTTGGTCGTCAGGATCTTGCTGCCGGCCCCGTTGAACACGTTGCCGAACATCGAGACCAGCTCGTCGGTGCGGGTATCGCCGTCGAGCTCGGCGTTCTGCATCGGCACGACGCGGTGGCTGATGGTGCGGACGATCTTGCCGTCCTTGTCGAGCACGTAGCTCTTGGTGGTGTCCGAGCCGCGCTGGGTGACGGTGATCGACAAGGGCTTGGGAGCAGGGTCGAGCTGGGCGATCGCCAGCTCCTGCGGGTTCTTGATCTCCTTGGGCATGGTCCACAGCCGCTTGCAGTCGGCAGCATTGAAGCCGCCGCCGCCGGTGGCACCCAGCGCCACGGCGGTGAACCGGGTGGAGCCGGGATCGAGCCGGCCGACCCGGATCGCGTCGACATGGTCCTTGCTGTTCCAGCCGCTCAGCGAGCAGCGGATCTTGCCGTTGAAGTCGAGCGCATACTTGCCGGCGAAGAAATACTCCATGTAGCCGTCACCGTCGGTGTCCACCCCGGCCGTCTGATGGCCGGCATGGCAGGTGTCGGTGGTCCAGAGCGGCTTCAGGTTGGTGTCGTAGGCGGCGACCCTGGTATAGTAGTCGATATAGTTCTTGCTGTCGCACTTGGCACTGCCGCCCGGCTGATGCTGGGCGACGATCACGATCGGCTTCTTGTCCGACTGCTTGCGGTAGACCGAGATCAGGCACAGGCTGGCCGCGGAGTTGCTCTGGCCACTCAGGCTGACTTTGCGGATCTCCTTGCCGTTGGCGCCGTTGCGGGCGACCAGCAGCTTGGTGGAGCCGGACTGCCAGCAGTGGAGGACGTCCTCCTTCTTGTCGCCGTTCAGGTCCAGGATCGCGGCGGTGTCGCGGTGGGTCCAGGCCTCCTTGCCCTGGCGGCGGCCGGAGCTGTTGGTGATCTGCCAGACCTTGTTACCCTTGCCGCCATAGAGCCGCATGATCCGATGGCCGTTCCAGTGCAGGAATTCGGCCGTGCCGTTGTTGTTGAAGTCGAGCGGCAGGAGGCTGGAGAACACGTTGTCCAGCGCGTTGCCGTCGAGTTCGATCTGGTTGACGATGTCGATGCCGAGCTTCGCCTTACCGTTCTTAGTCCCGCCCGGGCGCGCGATCGGCACGAACTCCATGCCCCGGTGCGAGGTACGCTGCAGTTTCACCCGATCGTCCAGGCGCCTTGCCAGCACGTCGTCGTTCGCCGCACCGGCCAGGGTCGCCTGACCGGCCAGGCCGGTGATCGGGCCCGCTTCCGTGGCCAGCGCCGTGCCCGCAGCCGGAGCGGACACCGCCAGCAGCACGGCAGCGATGCCCATCGCTCCGCGAATACGCATCATGATCCTTCTCCGGTCGTGAGCAGGCCAGGGCGGAGCGTCGGCGGACGGCTCGCCATGGCCATGGCTCGTGAAGATGTCGAAAGTTCTACCAGTCGAGACTTTTTCGCCTATAGGTTGTTGTTGTTTATCACCAATTCATCCGGAAGTCGCGTAGATCATTCCGTTGCCTTTGAGAACATGTTGAGCCTCGGCTGGATCATGAATGTATTATTATTCATCTTCCGGAAGATTCTTCGAACTGCTCCGACGCTTTGGCGGATCCGTCAAACACGGGCCAATCCTGACTTTTTCCGCGCGCAGCAGCGGCAGGCTTCAGGGTTGAAGCCCGCGATTATTACCGGAAATTCTGATGACGTTGCCGCCAAGACACTGCCGGGCATGTAGCCCGGTCGCAGCACCGGTCAGTCCACCGGGTCGCCGCTCGGCAGACGCTCGTGCTGGCGCCGCCACATCTGTGCATACAGACCGCCATGGACCAGCAGCCGGTGGTGGTCGCCCCGTTCCACCACCTTGCCCCGCTCCAGGACGAGGATCTCGTCGGCGTCCACCACGGTGGAGAGGCGGTGCGCGATCACCAGCGTGGTGCGTCCGGCCGCAACCTGCTGTAGCTCCGCCTGCAGCGCCTGCTCGGTGCGGCTGTCGAGTGCGGAGGTGGCCTCGTCCAGAATCAGGATCGGCGGGTTCTTCAGCACGACCCGCGCCATGGCCACCCGCTGCTTCTCCCCACCGGACAGCTTGAGTCCGCGCTCGCCGACCACCGTGTCGTAGCCTTCCGGGAGCAGGCGGATGAAGTCGTGTATCTGCGCCGTCCGGGCCGCGGCCTCGATCTCCTCCTGGCCGGCATCCGGCCGCGCATAGGCAATGTTGGCGCGAATCGTATCGTTGAACAGCACCGTGTCCTGCGGCACCACGCCGATTGCCTGGCGCAGGGAGCGCTGCTGCAGCGTGCGCAGGTCCTGGCCGTCGATCCGGATCTGGCCGGAGCTCACGTCGTAGAAGCGGAACAGTAGGCGCACCACCGTCGACTTGCCGGCCCCCGACGGGCCCACGATCGCCAGCTTGCGCCCAGACGGGATGGTGAAGGACAGGTCGTCCAGGATCGGCCGGCGCGGGTCGTAGGCGAAGCTGACATGCTCGAAGCGCACCTCGCCGCCGGTAAGCTGCAGCGCCTTCGCGTCCGGGGCATCGGCCACCTCGGGCTTCAGGCCGGACAGCCCCGCCAGATTCTCCAGGTCGATCAGCGACTGGCGCAGCTCACGATAAAGCACGCCCAGGAAGTTCAACGGCAAGTAGAGCTGCAGGATGAAGGCGTTGACCAGCACCACGTCGCCCACCGTGGCCTCACCCGCCACCACCCGTGCCGCGGACAGGCCCATCAGCACGGTCACGCCGACGGCGATGATGGCGGCCTGGCCGGTGTTCAGGAGCGAGAGCGAGGTCTGCGAGCGGACGGCGGCCTCCTCGTACTGCGCCATCGCCTGGTCCAGGCGCCGGGTCTCGTGC
>NZ_WUJP01000520.1 GCF_009806515.1 Geminicoccus flavidas
TCCTCGGCGGTGAACGCCTTGACCATCTCGTAGTTGATCAGCCCGTCCACCGCCTGGCCGGCGAACAGATTGTCCAGCCGGTTCATCTCGCGCCGGTAGCGGGTCCGCCAGTTGGTGGTCCAGATGGTGAAGGCCGCATAGACCGCGATCGTGACGAACACGGTGAACGCCCAGCTCCAGGGATAGAGCCGCAGCAGGATGCCCAGCACCAGGACCAGCTCGACCAGGACGGGGCCCATGGCGAACAGGGCGGTGGTGAGCAGGAAGCTGATCGCCTTCACCCCGCGCTCGACCGAGCGGCCGAGCTCGCCGGTGCGCCGCTCCAGATGGTAGCGCAGCGACAGGTCGAACAGGTGGCGATACACCCCGATCGCCACCCGCCGCCCGGCCCGCTCGCCCACCCGGGCGAACAGGGCGTCGCGCAGCTCCTGGAACAGGGCAGCACCAAGCCGCGCCGCACCATAGGCGACCAGTGCCACGAGCGGGACGGTCAGGAGGTCGGCCGGCACGCCCAGCGCGTCGACCACCCGCTTGAGGAAGAACGGCACCTGGATGTTCAGGAGCTTGGCCGCCACCATGGCGATGCTGGCCAGCACCACTCTGATCCGGAGGCCGGGCTCGTTCTTGGGCCAGAGATAGGGCAACACGAAGGTCAGCAGGCGCCGCAGCTCGGCCAGTCCCGCCCGTGGCTCGCCCGGTGGCTCGATCGGCTGCTGCATCCGCTCCCCGTTACCCGATCCGGCCCAAGAACGGAGCGGATGCTGGCGATGGCCGGTCGTTACGCGGCTGGCTGGAACGGGTCCAGGAAAACCGGGTTCAGCCGAGCTCCAGCTCGACCGCGACCGGCTGGTGGTCGGACAGGTCGCCCGGCAGGATCCGGCAGGAGCGGACCAGCGGCGCCAGGCCCGCGGTTACCAGCACATAGTCCAGCCGGCGCGGCGCCACCTGCGGATCATCCCACCAGGTCATGCCTTCCTCCTCGGCATGGCCACAGAGCGTCCAGGCGTCGGCGAACCCGTCCAGATGGGCAACCCGGCCGAAATGCGGGTCGCAGGCGCCCACGAGCCGGGCATAGGCCGGTTCCTTCGGCGTCAGGTTGAAGTCACCGACCAGCACCATGTCCGGCGGCACCGGGGGCGCCTGGATCTCCTCGCCCCACCAGGGATCTTCGCGCCCGGCAGCGCCGTGCGAGATGCCGCCGGAAAGGGGGGCCTCGCGGTAGAGCCGGAGCAGGGCGTCCGCCTGCTCCAGGCGCAGGTCGGCCTGGGCATGGTCCAGATGGGTCGAGCAGAAGCGCAGATGCCGGCCGGACGGCAGCTCGAGGATCGTGTCGAGCGCGATCCGGGCACTCGTCGGGATGCCCATTGCCGCGCGCCGCGGCAGGGTCACCGGATTGGCGGTCAGGATCGGGAGGCGGGAGAACACCGCATTGCCGAACTGGCGGCGCACGGCGCCTCTGGGGCCCGGCCCCTGCTGCTTCAGGATGTCGGTGGCGGGGCCGTAGACGTAGTAGTGGTCCGGCAGCAGCTCGGCCAGCCGCGCCACCTGGTCGACCTCGCCGGTCCGCCGCCAGAAGCGTTCCACCTCCTGCAGGCCGATGATGTCGAACGGGCGCAGGAGATCGGCCTGGCGCTCCAGATCGACCCGGTCATCGCGGCCGCGGCCATACTGGATGTTCCAGGTGACGAGCGAGATCATGCGGTCGGATCCAGGGTGAAGAGGTTCTGCGGGCGGGTCACGCCACGCAGCGCATAGCGGCCGAGCGAGACCAGACGATGACGCTCGGCCGGTGCTGCCAGGGCGAACGCCTCGCTCAGGATCACCGGCTGGTCCAGGCTACGCGACAGGGCGGCAATCCGGGCGACTTGGTTCACCGCCTGGCCCAGCACGGTGAAGTCCATCCGGGTGGTGCTGCCGAAATTGCCGTAGAGCAGCTCGCCATGGTGCAGCGCCACGTACACGCTCGTGGTCGGCGCGCCGCGCTGGGCACGTCGCTCGTTGAGCTGGGCCACCACTCGGCGCGTGTCGTCCACGGCAGCCAGGGCGCGGGCCGCACCATCATCCTGCTGGAACACAGCGAGGATGCCGTCGCCGGTGAACTTCAGGACGTTGCCGCCATGCCGCGCCAGCTCGTCGGAGATGGTCGCGGCATAGTCGTTGAGCAGCGCCAGCACGCCCTTGGGCGGCTTCTCGTCGGTGATCTTGGTGAAGTCGGCGAGATCCGAGTACCAGATCACCGCGCTGATCGGGTCGGCCCGGCCGCGCAGCACGTTGCCGTCCAGCACCTTCTGCGCCGCATCGTCACCGAGATAGACGCTTAAGAGGGTGCGCACGGTGACGAGCGCGGCATTGGCCTGGATGATCAGGACTAGGATGCTGGCGATGCGCCCGAGACCCTTGGCGGTGGCCTGGTCGATTCGGAACCGGCCGCCATGGGCGAAGGACACCCAGACGTCGTTGTCCACCGTGATGCGCAGCGCGCCGCGCACCCGCTCGGTGAACAGCAGGTACTCCGTCACGCCCTCCTGGCGCAGCTCGGCCAGGATCGGGAACTGCGCGGCCAGGCGGTCGTCGTCGGTCGGGAGCTGGATGGACTGGCCGCCCGTCTCTATCAGGTGGCGGATCGGGCTCTTGATCCACTCCTCGACGTCCCAGCTTTCCCGCCGCTCCATCATCAGCGCCTCGACGCCCGTGCTGGGCCGCCAGCGCCAGCCCATGCCCTCGACCGTGGGATGGAGCAGCTCGCCGCCTGCCGCGAGGCGGAGGATCGGCAGGCCGATCGCGGTGAGCCTGGCCGCTACCAGGCCGATGAACTCCCCGGGATCGGGAAAGTCGGAGGCGCGGGCCAAGAGCTCGTCGCATAGCTCGAGGAGCTGGCCGGCACAGTCCGGGCAGCCGTCAGAAATTGCCTCGGCCATGCAGTTCCACCCCGGTGAGCAGCGAGATGAGGTGCGCCAGGCAGAGTACGATGCCGATGGTGCCGATCGCCAGCCAGAACAGGGCGGGCACCAGCGGCGCCGGCCCCAGCCCGATCGGCCGGCGGTCCTGCCAGGCGCCCAGGCCCGCTAGGAGCGTCGAGACGATCAGCCAGCCGATGGTCCAGGACATCGTCATGGTCGGGATGCCGCGGCAGCAGGAAGGAACATCGGCTGCATGTGCGCCTTGCCCGGCCATCGATCAAGCGGGAGGGCTGTAGCCGGCGGGACGCAGGCGGGTACGGAACCGGGCGGCCTCGAGCGAGTCCTGCCTGCGCCCGGGCTTGCCTCCCCGACCCGTGCGCGACAGGACTGCCGTGCGATCCTCGAACCGGAACAAGATGGCCGCTCCACCCGAAGGCGCCGTGCGCATGCCCGACCAGCCCGGCCCAGTGCCGCCGCGGAGCCTGCCGGAGGTGCACGGCACCATCGCCGTGCCCATCGGCGGAGGCTTCGGGCGCAAGCTCATGGCGTTCCTGGGCCCGGGGTACCTGGTCGCGGTCGGCTACATGGACCCGGGCAACTGGGCCACCGGGCTCGCCGGCGGCTCGGCGTTCGGCTACACGCTGCTCTCGGTGGTCCTCTTGTCCTCGCTGATGGCGATCCTGCTGCAGGCACTGTGCGCCCGCGTGGGGATCGCGACCGGCCGCGACCTGGCGCAGCTCTGCCGCGAGCGGTTTCCCAGGAGCATGGCTTACCCGCTCTGGCTCCTGGCCGAGCTGGCGATCTGCGCCACCGACCTGGCCGAGCTGATCGGCACGGCCATCGCGCTGCAGCTCCTGTTCGGCATCCCGCTGCTTTACGGCGTGGTGCTGACCGCGCTGGACGCCTTCCTGATCCTCTGGCTGCAGCACAAGGGCGTGCGCCGGCTGGAGGCGCTGGTGTTCGGCCTGATCACCCTGATCCTCGCCTGCTTCGCGGTGCAGATCGCCCTGGCCGACCCGGACTGGGGTGCGGTGCTGCGGGGCTACCTGCCCGCCGCCTCGATCGTCACCGACCAACGTCAGCTCTACATCGCCATGGGCATCATCGGCGCCACGGTGATGCCGCACAATCTCTACCTCCATACCGCACTGGTCCAGTCTCGCGCGGTCGGCGACGAGGTCGCCCAGCGCCGCGAGGCGATCCGCTTCGCCAGTTGGGACAGCAGCATCGCGCTCGTGCTGGCACTGCTGATCAACTCCGCGATCCTGATCACTGCGGCCGCCGTGTTCCACGCGGCGGGGCAGACCGATGTCACTGAGATCCAGCACGCCTACCAGCTGATGGCGCCGCTCTTGGGCGGCAGCCTGGCCGCGATCCTGTTCGCGGTGGCCCTGCTGATGTGCGGCATCAACTCGACGGTCACCGCCACGCTGGCCGGCCAGGTGGTGATGGAAGGATTCCTGCACTTCCGGATGCCGGCCTTCCTGCGCCGCCTGATCACCCGGCTGGTCGCCATCGTGCCGGCGGTGCTGGTCACCTGGCTCTATGGCGAGAGCGGCACGGCCGAACTCCTGATCCTCAGCCAGGTGATCCTGT
The DNA here is from genome assembly GCF_009806515.1 of Geminicoccus flavidas. Classification (GTDB taxonomy): domain Bacteria; phylum Pseudomonadota; class Alphaproteobacteria; order Geminicoccales; family Geminicoccaceae; genus Geminicoccus; species Geminicoccus flavidus. The sequence goes on from NZ_WUJP01000520.1 coordinate 4,497, forward strand.
CCTTGCAGCTGCCGTTCGCGGTCATCCCGGTCATGCTGTTCGCCTCGGACCGCCTGCGCCTGGGCCCGCTGATGGCGCCGCGCTGGCAGCTCCTGCTCGGCTGGGCGATCGCGCTCCTGATCGTGGGGCTGAACCTGAAGCTGATCGCCGACTTCCTGCTCGGCGGCTGAGGGTCAGGCCGGCGCGCCGCTCACTCCGGCAGCGCGTTGATGACGTAGAGCGCCTGCACCAGGGTGGATGGCTCGGCACCGGAGCCGAACGAGGCAGCGAAGATCTGGTCGATGCCGTCGCGGTAGAGCCCGGCCAGCACGCGGTCGACCGCGAGCCGGAAGTCGCTGTCGCCCTTGGGCAGGGGCAGCGCATAGGGCTCGTGGGAGTACAGGTGGCCGGACACCATCAGCCGGTCGGCATCGGGGCTCTTGCGCCACTGGTAGAGCAGGATGGCACCATCGCCGAAATAGGCGCCCAGCCGGCCGGCGGCGAGGTCGGCCACGCCCTGCTCATGGCTGTCCACCGCCACCAGCTCCGCCTGGAACTGCTGCTCGGCCAGCGCCTCCTTCAGCTCGGCCTCCGTGGTGGTGCCGGCCCTGACCCCGATCTTCTGCCCGGCCAGCTCCTCGAAGCTCCTGGGCCCGTCCTTGCGGTAGAGCAAGGTCGAGCCGGTGACGAAGGTCGGCAGCGAGAAGTCGACCAGTTCGCGCCGGGCCAGGGTTTGGGTGGTGGCACCGCACACCAGGTCGACCTTGCCCTCCAGCAGCTCGGCAAAGCTGCCCTCGTCCTTCACCGGCAGGTAGCGGACCTCCAGCGCGTCCAGCCCCAGCTCGGCCTTGATACCGGCCGCGATGGCCTTGCACAGTGCCACGCTGTAGCCGGCAGCCTCACCGATGGGGCTCTCATAGGAGAAGGGCTCGGCGTCGGTCCGGTAGCCCAGCGTGATCGTCCCGCCCGTCTTGATACGGTCGAGCGTCGCCGCTTCCGCGGTGGCGGCGGTCAGGCCGAGGCCGATCAGGCCGGCCGCGATCAGGATGCGCATGCGTCGTTTCCTCCCTCAAGTTGCCCGAACGGGCGGCGCCGTTGGGGCGGCCCCGGCTGCCCGGTTTTCACACCATGCGTCAGGAGGAAGGGCGCTGTCATGACCGGAACGGACGACCGGGGAGGGCACGTGCCGCTAGTCCGATTGCGCGCGCGTCAGTTGCGGATCTTCACCTGGCGGGACCTAGTGATGAAGTAGCGGACCAGGTCATACTCGAAGGGCGAGCCGGTCGAGTGGTAGCGGAAGTCGATCTGGTAGCGGGCGTCGATCGGCCAGAGCCCCCAGAACAGCAGGTCGTAGAAGATGTCGTCGCGCACGTCGCTCGGCAGCTGCTGGAGCAGGACCCAGTCGGTGGCCAGGTCCACGCCCAGGCCGGTGGTGTCGCGCAGGTTCGACGGACCCAGGATCGGCAGAACGAGATAGGGACCGTCGCCCAGGCCCCAATAGCCCAGGGTCTGGCCGAAATCCTCGTCCTGGCGCGGCAGGTTGAGATGGCTGGCAGGGTCGAACAGGCCGAACAGGCCGAACGTCGAGTTGATGATGAACCGGAACAGAGTGGGCGAGGCCTTCTCCACCTTGCCCTGCAGCACCGAGTTGGTGAAGGTCGTGATCTCTTCGAGATTGTCGAAGAAATTGCTAACGCTCTTGCGGACCGGCGCCAGGGTGACGAACGTGTAGGCATTCACGACCGGCAGATAGACGTACCGATCGAACTGGGCGTTGAACTTGTAGATCGCCCGGTTGGTGGTCTCGAACGGATCGTAGATCGCGATCGGGTTGGCGGCCTCCCGGGTCTCGCCCGGCCGGAGGAACTCGGTGATCGGCCGGATCGGCGGGGCCATCCCCTGCGGCTCGGCCGGCGTGGTGGCGCAGCCGGCCAGCGGCAGCAGGAGCAGGGCCAGGGCGGCGCGGCGGCCAGTGGTGCTGGTCATGTCGCGAAGTAGCCGCTGATCTGGTCGACGAACGGCCAGAAGGCTAAATTGCCCATGTGACCGCCGTGCGGGTGGATCCAGGCGCGATCGCCGAAGATCTCGCGCAGCCCGTGCAGGTCACCGGGCGCCAGGATGACGTCGTCGGCATTGGTGATCAGGCCGATCTGCTTCTGCCCCGCCAGCCAGTTGCCGATCCAGCGGAGGTCGCTCCGGTCGATCAGGTCCTGCCGGGTCAGGCCAGCGCTGGCATAGCGTTCGACGTACAGATCGTCGAAATAGTCGGTGAAGCTCAGGCGCAGCGTCACGGCGAAATAGTCACCCAGCGGCGTCGTCGAACGGAATTCCTGGCCGCGCGGGAACACGTAGCCCGACCGGCTCATCACGTCCGAGGTGAAGATCAGGTTCGTGGTCGACAGGCGGAACGACAGCCCCACCGTGGTGGCGAGGCTTTCGTCGCTCGGCTGGAGCCGCCGGTACAGGTCGAGCAGCGCGTCCTGATTGGAGAAGTCGAGCGGGTCGGCCGGGCCGTAGGCCTCCGCCAGCCGTGCCGTCGCCCGCGCCAGGAAGTGGTTGAGCCCGTCGATCCCCTGGGGCAGGCCCTTGTAGAGCATCGCGTCGATCTGCTGGATCGAGTGGTAGAGATTGAGCGGCGGGTTGAGCAGCAGCACCCGGTCGAAGCCGATCGGTGCTGCCCGCGCCGCATCGGCCCTGGCCACGAAGGCGGCATGCCAGGCGCCCAGGCTGTAGCCGGTGAGGTCGTAGCGGCTCACCTGGATCCGGCCGGCCAGCCGCTGCCGGATCGCGTCCATCGCCTTGAGGAGGTCGGCTGCGTCCTGCTCGCCATTGCCGGGCAGGAAGGTGCTGCCGGCGGTGACGATGAAGTTGGCATGGCTGGGCGAGGGGATCAGCACCACGTGCGCGCCGCCAGCGTGCAGAGTCCGCGCCAGCAGGATCATCAGCCGCGAGCGGTCGTCCGCCCCGGTGCCCGCGATCACGAACACCAAAGGTGCGGGGCGTTCCTGGAGCAGGGTCGAGTAGGTCAGGCCGCCATCATAGTACCAGAACCCTTCCGGGATCGCCCGGCCGGGGAAGCGCTCGAGCGACGCGCGCTGTGGTGCCAGCCCGTCGGGCAGCACTGCCCTCAGCTCGGCGGGCGTGCCGACCACGGTGGCGACCCAGGGATTGGTGAAGGGGAACGGCGCAGAAGCTGCCGCAGCGTCGGCCGGGGCGAGGCTGGCCGGCGCATGACCGGCGGAGGTGGTGCAACCGCCCAGCGCCAGCAGGCCCGCCATCCCGAGCAACTGTCGCCGGCTGGGGCCGTGCCGGCCATCGGGCGGGTCCAGCGCGACGCTCGGACGGGTCATGGGCAAAGGGACCACTCGCGGAAGGTCGACGCCGAACGGACCGGCCAGCCGGTGCGCCAGGGGCATCCTACGGTACGTTCACCTTCCGGCGCCGATGGAACCCGCCTGGGTAGCGCAATCCGGTACCACTGGTGCCGATCCTGGACAAGGCGGCCATCGGCGCCGGCCGCGGTACCCAGACGCGTCCGGGCCAGGCTACGAGTGGAAGAACAGGAGAAGGGCGGGCGCCGCCTTCACGCGGCGCCCGGCCGGATCACATCACCGCGCCGACCATCCACGGCACGAACTCGTGGTCGCCCACGCCCAGCTCCTCGGACTTGGAGTGGTTGCCGCTCGCGACCTCGATCACCTTGTGGAAGATGCGCTCGCCAACCTGCTCGATGGTCTCCTCGCCATCGACGATCGTGCCGGCGTTGATGTCCATGTCCTCCTCCATGCGGCGGTACATGGGCGTGTTGGTCGCGACCTTGATCGACGGCGCCGGCTTGAAGCCGAAGCAGGAGCCGCGGCCGGTGGTGAACACGATCATGTTGGCGCCGGACGCCACCTGGCCGGTGGCCGAAGCCGGGTCGTAGCCGGGGCTGTCCATGTAGACGAAGCCGCGCGCGGTGACCGGCTCGGCATACTTGTAGACGCCATGGAGGTTGAGCGTGCCGCCCTTGGCGGTGGCGCCCAGCGACTTCTCCAGGATGGTGGTGAGCCCGCCCGCCTTGTTGCCCGGCGAGGGGTTGTTGTTCATCTCACCGCCATTGATCGAGGTGTAGTGCTCCCACCACTTGATCCGCTCGATCAGCTTGGCGGCGATCTTCTCGTCCACCGCGCGGCGGGTGAGCAGGTGCTCCGCACCATAGATCTCCGGGGTCTCGGACAGGATCGCGGTGCCGCCGTTGCGGACCAGCAGGTCGACGGCGTGACCCAGCGCCGGATTGGCGGTGATGCCGGAATAGCCGTCCGAGCCGCCGCACTGCAGCGCCAGGCTGATCTCCGAGACCGAGATCGGCTGGCGGGCATATTCGTTCACGCCCGGCAGCATCTCCTTGATGATCTCGTGCGCCCGCTCGATTGTCTTCCGGGTGCCGCCCGTGGCCTGCATGGTCATGGTGCGGAAGTTCGGGCCGGGCTGGATCTGGTAGGCGTCCAGCAGGAAGTCGATCTGGTTCACCTCGCAGCCCAGGCCGATCATCAGCACGGCGGCGAAGTTCGGGTGGCGCGCGAAGCCCCAGAGCGTGCGCTGCAGGTTGCCATAGCCCTCACCGGCATCCGCCATGCCGCAGCCCGTGCCATGGGTGATGGCAACGATGCCGTCGACGTTCGGATATTGGTCGAGGATCTCCTTGGGGAAGCGCTCCGCGATGAACTTGCAGACCGTGGCCGAGCAGTTCACCGTCGACAGCACGCCGATATAGTTGCGGGTGGCGGCACGACCGTCCCGGCGCAGGTAGCCCTGGAAGCTCGGACGCTGGTCCTCGGGCACATAGTCGATCGGCCTGACGTCCGCGCCCACCGCATAGTCGCGGTCGAAGTCCTGCATCACGCAGTTATGGACGTGGACATGCTCACCGGGTGCAATGTCCTGGCTGGCGAAGCCGATGATCTGGTTGAACTTGCGGATCGGCTCGCCCTTGGCGATCGGCCGGGTCGCGACCTTGTGCCCCGCTGGAATGCGCTGGGTGGTGCGCAGGTCCTCGTTGCCTAGATGGGTGTTGGGCAGGATGTCGAGCCTGGCCACGACCGTGTTGTCGTTGGCGTTCAGGCGGATGGTCAAGGCAAGCTCGGTCAAGGTCGTAGGGCCCCGGGTTGATCCGCGCACATCATAAGCGTTCCAAGGACCAGTGCCAGGGGCGAGGACGCCCGGACGCGGTCGGGTCGTCCGGTCAGGCAGCCGGCTTGGCGAGGAGACGTGAACCGTTCGAGATCACGCTGCATGCTGCAGCGGCCCCTCATAAGGCGTCGCGGCGCGCGATTTGCAAGATGTCATGGCGCCGTGACCAAGCTCGATGCCGCCATGCCACGAGCGTGGCCAGCCGCCTTCATGTCAGAGCGACCGGAAGACAAGGCATGGCGCCGGTGGACGCGAGCAAGTAGAGGTTCGTGCCCATGGTCATGCGCAACCATGGGGCACCGGCCGCCATGGACATTAGCAAGTTCGAGGGGAGCATCATCATGCGTCTGAAGTCACTGTTCGCAAGCGTATTCGCCCTGTCGGTCGGGATCGCCGCCCTGCCGGCGATCACCGGTGAGGCCCGGGCCGAGACCCTGCGGGTCGGCACGGAAGCCCAGGGCATCCCGTTCAGCTTCCTGAACGACCAGAACGAGCTCGACGGCTTCATGATCGAGCTGGTCAAGGTGATCGGCGAGAAGGTCGGCTTCGACGTCCAGCTTGAGCCGATGGAGTTCTCGGCCCTGATCGCATCCCTGACCTCGGGCAAGATCGACCTGATCTCGGCCGCCATGTACAACACGCCGACTCGCGCCGAGGTCGTGGACTTCTCTGACGACGTGTACAGCTTCGGCGAAGGCATGGTGGTCTCCAAGGAGGACACCAAGGAGTACACCTCGTTCCAGGACATGGCGGGTGAGGTCGTCGGCGCTCAGGTCGGCACCGTCTACATCGCGGCCCTGGAAGAGGCCGGCATCTTCAGCGAGGTGAAGGCCTACGAAACGATCCCGGCCGTCATGAACGACGTGAACGCCGGGCGCATCAAGGCCGGCTTCGTCGACTACCCGGTGGCCTCCTATTATCTGGGCCAGGGCCAGTTCCCCAATGTTCACCTGGTCAAGAGCTACAAGACGGCGCTGCCCGGCAAGATCGGCATCATCACCAAGAAGGGCGACACCGAGCGCATGACCAAGATCAATGGGGCGATCGCCGAGCTGAAGTCGAGTGGCGAGCTCGACAAGATGATCGAGAAGTGGAGTCTGAACTAAGTCCGGATCGCGGACCGAGTTGAAGGTCATGACGCGGCGGCCGGCCTCCGGTCGCCGCGTCCATTATGAAGAAGTTCCGCATGAGCAGCTTTCTTCAGGACATGATCAATTTCCTGCCGGCATTGATGAAGGGCATTCAGCTTACCCTCATCGTGACGGTCGGCTCGATCATTTTCTCGACGGTGCTGGGCCTGGTCTGGGCGATCATGCGCCTGTCCTCCAATCGCGTGCTCAGCCTGACCAGCGCGACCATCGTCAACATCCTGCGCGCCATCCCGATCCTAGTGCAGCTCTTCTACATCTACTTCGTGATGCCGGAGCTGGGCCTGGCGCTGACCGCGCTGCAGGCCGCGATCATCGGCCTGGGCATCGCCTATTCCTCCTACCAGGCGGAGGACTTCCGGGCTGGCATCGAAGCGGTCGACCATGGTCAGACCGAGGCCGCGCAGTCGATCGGCATGTCGCGCGGCCTGATGATGCGCCGGGTGATCCTGCCCCAGGCGATCAAGATCATCCTGCCCTCCTACGGCAACACCATGATCATGATGCTGAAGGACAGTTCGCTGGCGTCCACCATCACGGTCGCGGAGCTGTCCCTGCAGGGCAAGCTGATCGCCTCCTCGACCTTCAAGAACACGGCGGTCTTCACCGCCGTGGCGCTGCTCTACCTGGTGATGTGCCTGCCGCTGATGGGCCTGAGCCGCTGGCTGGAGAAACGCATGGGCCGGAGGCGCTGACGATGGCGATGATCGAGTTCCAGGACGTCCACAAAAGCTTCGGCGCGTTGGAGGTCCTGAAAGGGATCGATGCCACGGTCGGCAAGGGCGAGGTGGTTTGCATCATCGGCCCGTCCGGCTCGGGCAAGTCGACCATGCTGCGCTGCGTGAACGGGCTGGAGGACTACCAGAAGGGCAGGGTGCTGGTCGAAGGCCAGGTGGTCGACCGCAACAAGAAGTCCATCCGCGAGGTGCGGATGGAGGTCGCGATGGTCTTCCAGCGCTTCAACCTGTTCCCGCACCGGACGGTGCTGGAGAACGTGATCGAGGGGCCGGTCTATGTGAAGGGCGAAAACCGGGCATCCGCAATCGAGCGCGGCCGCGCCCTGCTTGAGCGGGTGGGGCTCGCCGCCAAGGCCGACAACCATCCGCAGCAGCTCTCGGGTGGTCAGCAGCAGCGGGTCGCGATCGCCCGGGCCCTGGCAATGCAGCCGCGCGCCATCCTGTTCGACGAGCCGACCTCGGCGCTCGATCCGGAACTGGTCGGCGAGGTGCTGACCGTGATGCGCGACCTGGCCAAGGAGGGGATGACCATGCTGATCGTCACCCACGAGATCGCGTTCGCCCGCGAGGTGGCTGATCGCGTCCTGTTCATCGACGGCGGCGTCATCGTCGAGCAAGGGCCGCCATCGGAAGTGCTGGTGCGGCCCAGGCATCCGCGCACCCAGGACTTCCTCCACCGGGTCCTGCACCCGATCGACTGAGCGCGCTAGGATCGGCCATGGATCGGGTGCGGGAGGAATAGCGTATGGCCGAAGCCGGATCGGGCGAGTTCGACCATCGCCGGCTGATCTCCAGCCTGGGTGCCGAGCAGCGCCGGGCGCTCACGACCCTGGCCAACGGGCCTGGGCTGCGCCAGCTTTTCGCCCATCTCGGCCTGATCCTCCTGCTGGGCGTCCTGATCGGCACGAGGGTGCCCGGCTGGCCGCTGCTCCTGCTCCCGCAGGGCATCCTGATCGTGTTCCTGTTCACCGCCCTGCACGAGACCAGCCACAACACCGCGTTCCGCACCCGCTGGCTGAACGCGGCCGTGGCGCATCTGGCGGGCTTCCTGATCCTGGTCCCTCCTTGCTGGTTCAAATATTTCCACTTCGCCCACCACCGGCACACCCACGATCCGGACCATGATCCGGAACTGATGTCGCCCAAGCCCGAGACGCTCTGGCAGTATGTCCGCTACCTGTCGGGCCTGCCGCTGTGGTGGTCGATGCTCCGCACGCTGGCCGCCAACGCGCGGGGCGTCATCACCGACCCGTTCCTGCCGAAAGGTGCCCGGCCGCAGATGGCCTGGGAGGCACGGGCGATGCTGGCGGGCTACGTCCTGCTCCTGCTGGGCTCGCTCTGGAGTGGCTCTGCCCTGCTGCTCTGGACCTGGCTCGTGCCGATCGTGCTGGGCCAGCCCTTCCTGCGCGCCTACCTGCTGGCCGAGCATGCCCGCTGCCCGCATGTCGCCAACATGCTGGAGAACACGCGCACGACCTTCACGACCCGGATCGTGCGCTTCCTCGCCTGGAACATGCCCTACCACGCCGAGCACCACGCCTTCCCGACCGTGCCGTTTCACCGGCTGCCGGCGCTGCACGAGCACGCCCGGGCGCATCTGCGCCAGACCGAGCGGGGCTATGCCCGCTTCAACGGCAAGTTCGCAAAGGCGGTGGCCAGCGGCCGGGCCTGAGCCCGGTCAGGCCGCCCGGCGCCGGCGCCCCGGGCGGTCCTCATCCAGGTCGAACAGCTCGGCCAGCTGCTTGAGCATGGTGCCGCCCAACTGTTCCGGATCGGAGATCGTGACCGCGCGGCGATAGTAGCGGGTCACGTCGTGGCCGATGCCGATCGCTAGGAGCTGGACGGGCGAGGTCGTCTCGATCTGCTCGATCACCTGGCGCAGGTGCCGCTCCAGATAGTTGCCCGGGTTGGAGGACAGGGTGCTGTCGTCCACCGGGGCGCCATCGGAGATCACCATCAGGATGCGGCGCTGCTCGGGTCGGGCGAGCAGACGCTCGTGCGCCCACATGATCGCCTCGCCGTCGATATTCTCCTTAAGCAGCCCTTCGCGCAGCATCAGGCCGAGGGCGCGGCGGCCGCGCCGCCAGGGCGTGTCCGCGGCCTTGTAGATGATGTGGCGCAGGTCGTTCAGCCGCCCGGGATTGGCGGGCTTGCCCTCGCGCAGCCACTGCTCGCGCGACTGGCCGCCTTTCCAGGCGCGGGTGGTGAAGCCCAGGATCTCGACCTTGACGCCGCAGCGCTCTAGCGTGCGCGCCAGGATGTCGGCGCTCATCGCCGCCACCGCGATCGGCCGGCCGCGCATCGAGCCGGAATTGTCGATGAGCAGGGTCATCACCGTGTCGCGGAAGTCGGTCTCCTTCTCGACCTTGAAGCTCAGCGCATGGCTCGGGTTGACCACCACGCGGGTGAGCCTCGCCGCATCCAGGATGCCTTCGTCCAGGTCGAACAGCCAGGAGCGCTGCTGCTGGGCCATCAGCTTGCGCTGCAGCCGGTTCGCCATCTTGCCGATCATGGCGTGGAAGCGCTGCAGCGACAGGTCGAGCTGGCCGCGCAACCGGGTCAGCTCGGACGGGCCGCACAGCTCGTCGACCGTGACCACCTCGTCGAACTTGCGGGTGAACACCTTGTAGGCGTTGGGATCGC
>NZ_WUJP01000521.1 GCF_009806515.1 Geminicoccus flavidas
CCTGGTTGTGGCCGACCTTGGGCCGGTTGGTGGCCGGGGCCTCGCCCTCGTCCTCGGACCCCATCTGGGCCATGGCGTCCTGGCTCTCGTCGCCCTCGCCGGCCTCGGCCATCGCAGCGTCCTGGGCGGCGCTGACCTCCTTGGTCTGGCTGTCCTGCTGCTGGTCCTGGCCCTCGCCGTCCTGGCCCTGCTCGCCGCCTTCGCCGCCCTCTTCCTGGTCGTCGTCCTGATCCTCGGGGCTGTCCTGGCCCTCGCCGTCCTCGGGCAGCTCCTCGGTGGTAAAGCCCAGGTCGTTCAGGAGCTCGCGCATCTCGAGCGCAAAGCGCTCCTGGTCGGCCAGCAGCGCTTCCAGCCTGGGCAGGTGCCCGGCCATGTGCTGGGCCAGATAGTCGCGCCAGGGCTCCAGCGCCTTGGCATGGGGCGTGGGCAGCTCGACCCCTAAGAGCTGCTCTCGGGCGAACAGCTCGACGATCTCCGCCATGTGCCCGGCCTGCTCCTGGCCGCCGCTCTCGATCGGCCGGGTGCGGGCCTTCCACGCGTTGAGCAGGTTCTCGCGCACCCCCGCCATCCGCGACGAGCCCAGCGCCTCGACCCGGACCTGCTCCATCTTGTCGTAGACGAGCTGGGCGATCTCGCCATTGGGGGCGTGGCGGGCGTGCAGCTTGGCGTCATGGTGGCGCAGGCGCAGCGCCGACTGGTCGCCCTCGCCACGGATCCGGGCTAGGTCGGCCTTGGCGAAGTCCTGGCGCGGCGTGGGCAGACGGACCGATTCGCCACCAGCCTGCCCTTCCGGCGGGCGCCGGTTCTCCCTGGCCCGGAACTGCACGTCCAGGCTCGGCTTGCGTGCCATCGCGCGCACCGTGGCGCCGACGACCCGCTGGAAACTGTCGATCCGCTCGCGCGCCGCTTGGTTGCTCTGCTCGGGCGTTCCGGAACGGGTTGCCACGACTGCCACCCTGCCACTCCTTCAATGCCGACCGGCGGTGCCGCCGATCCTGCCCTGCGCTGCCGCTAGCCGATCAGGCCCCAGTCGATCTCAGGCCAGAGCCAGCCGCGTCGCCGATTCCGGCAGCTCCTGACCGAAGCACCGCTGGTAGTATTCCGCGATGGTGGTCCGCTCGGCCTCGTCGCACTTGTTCAGGAAGGTCAGGCGGAAGGCCAGCGGCAGGCTCTTGAAGATCCGCGCATTTTCCGCCCAGGTGATCACCGTGCGCGGCGACATCACCGTCGAGACGTCGCCGGCGACGAAGCCGTTGCGGGTCAGGTCGGCCAGGCTCACCATCTGCGAGACCTGCTTGCGACCCTCGGCCGTGTCATAGTCCGGGCACTTGGCGAGCACGATCCGGACCTCGGCATCGTGCTCCAGATAGTTCAGCTGGGTCACGATCGACCAGCGGTCCATCTGGCCCTGATTGATCTGCTGGGTGCCGTGATAGAGGCCGGACGTGTCGCCCAGGCCCACGGTGTTGGCGGTCGCGAACAGCCGGAAGGAGGGGTGCGAGCGCAGCACCTTGTTCTGGTCGAGCAGGGTCATGCGGCCCTGGCTCTCCAGCACGCGCTGGATCACGAACATCACGTCCGGGCGGCCGGCGTCGTACTCGTCGAACACCAGCGCCACCGGGTTCTGCAGGGACCAGGGCAGGATGCCTTCCCGGTACTCGGTGACCTGCTTGCCGTCGCGCAGCACGATGGCGTCCTTGCCGACCAGGTCGATGCGGCTGATATGGCTGTCCAGGTTGACCCGCACGCAGGGCCAGTTCAGCCGGGACGCGACCTGCTCGATATGAGTCGACTTGCCGGTGCCGTGATAGCCCTGGATCATCACCCGGCGGTTGTAGGCAAAGCCGGCCAGGATCGCGAGCGTGGTGTCGTGGTCGAAGCGGTAGGCCTCGTCGAGGTCGGGCACATAGTCGGTGCGCCGGCTATAGGCATCCACCTCGAGATCACTGTCGATCCCGAAGGTCTGGCGGACTGAGAGCCGGATGTCGGGCTTGGCGGGCAGGTCGATCCGGTTCGACGGATCGAGGAGCGGACTCTGATCAGCGACGGTCATGACGGATCCGAAGACGCGAAGGTAGCGAGGCGATGGTGGCGCAGGGCGCGGAGCGAACAGCCCGCCCGAACGAGGGCGCTGCACCCGCAACGCCCACCCCGACAACCGCGACGCTAGCAGATCGTCTCCACCCGCGCCAACCCCGCCGGGTCTGCCTCAAGGCTAATGTAGGTGCCGGACGCGCAGGTGCGAGGCCTGCCGGTAAGGGATTCTTCAGCCGGCCTGCGGCCGGAAGGCGTGCCGGAGGTAGGACCGGACGAAGCCCGGCACCGCGTCCTGCTCCGCCTCTTCCGGTGCCCGGATGATCCGGATGCCGGCCAGCTCCGGTTCCGCCTCGGCGGCGAGAAAGGCCATGATCCGCGCGCGTGCCGCCTCGGCCGGCAGGTCGATACGGATGTCACGCATGAGCGCGGTGCGACCGCCTTCGACCGCCACGGTCCAGCCCGGCCGGACCTCGACCTCCCCGGGCATCAGGCCGGTTTCCTCGCTGAGCTCGCGCAGCACGTTGCCCAGCAGGTCGACCCGGCCGTCCGGCAGGACGTCGGCCGGCTCTGGCGTGCCCCCGGGAAAATAGACCCGCCCAGGATTGGCGGTGTGCCCGCCCATCACGCCCAGGAGGAAGCCGCCGTCCGAGGCGCACAGTGCCGCCAGGCCGAAGCAGTTGCTGCTGGACGGGTCGGGGAAGCCCAGGTCGCGGAAGGTGAGGAAGGCCGCATAGTCCGTGGGCGTGTAGCGCACCTCCAGCCGGTTGCCGGCGAACCGGCGGTCCCGGGCG
>NZ_WUJP01000522.1 GCF_009806515.1 Geminicoccus flavidas
ATCAGGACCTGGCCGTTGTACAAGGCGGGATTGGCCGTGATCAGCCCGGCCCAGTGCGCGTCGATCCGGGCCCGCTCGGCTACCGCCCATGGCCATGGGCCTTCATCCAGGCGCGCCACCACCTCGTCGACTTGGCAAAGCGTCGGTTGGCCCGTCATCAGGTGGCTCCGCTGGTGCCGCGTGGGGCTGGGAAGGGAAGGGGCGGCCGGGCGAGGGCCCGCTAGCGCTCGCCCGGATGGGCCAGAAGCCAGGTATAGGCGGCGTTGATCTCCTTCAGCCGCTCCTCCTGGCGCCGGTCACCGCCATGCAGGTCCGGGTGGTGCTGCTTGGCCAGCGACTTGTAGCGGGTCTTCAGCTCAGCCACCGTGAAACCCGGCTCCAGGCCCAGCGTGCGGGCATGGGACTGGGCGGTGGTCGGCGGCCGCTTGGGCGGCTCCGGCCGGTGCCGGGTGAAGCCGTGGGCGTGCAGGAGCTCGAACGGGTCCTTCAGGCGTAGGTCGGCCGTGTTCAGGCCGGGCGGCCAGGTGGGCCGGCTCCAGGTCACGTCGTCGCGGCGCATCGCCTCGATCTCGTCGCTGTTCATGCCCTGGAAAAAGTCCCAGTTCCGGTTGAACTCGCGCACGTGTTCCAGGCACAGCCATTGGTATTCGCGCAGCGAAGCGCGGGAGCGCGGCGCGCGATACTCGCCGCAGGCGTCACAATTGGGCCAGGCGCAGCCGCGCGACGGGCCCTCCATCCGGGCGCCGCCGCGGACATGCTGGCGCCCGGCGGCCGCGTGGAGCGGCTCCTCGGCGATCATCCGTGCCCTGGTTCGTGCAGTCGTGCTGGTCATTGTTCGGTATGTCTGGGAATGCCGCATAATGGTGATGGCCAGCGGGCCGGACAAGGGCGCCGATCACCCGGCAAGTGCAGGCCTGAGCGGAGCCGCCCGCCCTTGCGCTCCCGCGCCAGCCGTGCCTTCGGTGCCGGAAGAACCGCCACCAAGGAAACGCCAGGATGTCGGACCAGCTCCCCAGCTCCATGCGCCATGTCAGGATCACCCGCCCGGGCGGCCCCGAAGTCCTGGAGATCGCCCGGATGCCGGTGCCGCAGCCAGGCCCGGGCGAGGTGCTGATCCGGGTGGCGAGTGCCGGCGTCAACCGCCCAGACGTGTTCCAGCGCATGGGCGCCTACCCGCCGCCGCCCGGTGCTTCCGACGTGCCCGGGCTGGAGGTCGCGGGCGAGGTGGTGGCGCTGGGCCAGGGCGTGGCGGGCGTGGCGCTTGGCGATGCGGTCTGCGCCCTGGTCGCATCCGGCGGCTATGCCGAATACTGCACCGCCCCGGCCGAGCAGGTGCTGCCGGTGCCGGAGGGCTGGGGCACGGTCGAGGCCGGCGGCCTGCCGGAAACCTTCTTCACCGTCTGGACCAACGTGTTCCAGCGCGGCCGGCTGCGGCAGGGCGAGCGGTTCCTGGTGCATGGCGGCAGCTCGGGCATCGGGGTGACGGCGATCCAGCTCGCCTATGCGTTCGGCGCGCAAGTGTTCGCCACCGCCGGCTCCCCGGACAAGGTCCGGGCCTGCGAGGAATTGGGGGCCACGCGCGGGATCGACTATCGCCGGGAAGACTTCGTGGCCGTGGTCCGGGAAGCCACCGGCGGCAAGGGGGTCGACCTGATCCTGGACATGGTCGGCGGCTCTTATGTCTCGCGCAACCTAGACGCCGCCGCGGTGGAAGGCCGGATCGTGCAGATCGCCTGGCTGGAAGGCAGCCGGGTGGAGGCCGACTTCACCCGGCTGATGGCCAAGCGGCTGACCTGGACCGGCTCGACGCTGCGCCCGCGCTCGGTCGCGGAGAAGGGCCAGATCGCGCGCGAGTTGCACGAGCAGGTCTGGCCGGTCCTCTCGGCCGGCCGGATCCGCCCGGTGGTCCACGCGGTCCTGCCGCTCGACCAGGTGGTGGAAGCGCACCGGCTCATGGAGAGCTCGGCCCATATCGGGAAGATCCTGCTGGTGCCGTAAGCCAGGCGAGCACGCCCTCGGCCGCGGCGACGCCGGTCGAGAAGCAGGCCTGGAGCAGGTAGCCGCCGGTCGGTGCCTCCCAGTCCAGCATCTCGCCGGCGGCGAACAGGCCGGGGATGCGGCGCAGCATCAGCCGCTCATCGAGCTCGGTCAGTGCCACGCCGCCAGCACTGCTGATCGCTTCCTCGATTGGCCGCGTGCCAGTCACCGGCACGGGCAGGTCCTTGATCGCCCGCGCCAGCTCGGCGGCACCCAGCTCCGGACCGTGGCCCAGCTCGCGCAGGAGGAAGGGCACGATGAGAGGCAGGCGCAGGCTGCCGGTGAGCCAGGTCGAAAAGGAGCGGCTGCCGCGTGGCCGGGCCAGCCTGGCCTCGACCTGCGACAGGGTGAGGTCGGGCTTCAGGTCGAGGCGGAGCGTGGCGGTGCCGCCCGTCTCCATCTCCTCGCGCAGGGCGCGGCCCAGCGCGTAGACGAGCTGACCCTCAACCCCATAGCCGGTCAGCACCAGTTCGCCCCGGGCCGCCGCACCCCCGGCACGCCCCGCCAGGTTCTTGAGCGGGATGCCCTGCAGCCGCTGGCGGGCCAGCTCGGACCAGGGCACCAGCATGCCGACATTGGCCGGCCGCAGCGTCCGGACGCTCACCCCCAGGTCACGGAGCATCGGGACCCAGGCGCCGTCCGAGCCCAGCCTCGGCCAGCTTGCCCCGCCCATCGCCAGGATCGCCGCATCCGGGCGGAGCTCGCAAATGCCGTCCGGTCCCTGCAGCCGCAACAGCCGGTCAGAGCCGATCCCGACCAGCCGGGTGCGCAGCTTCGAGGTCACACCCAGCCGCTCTAGTCGTGCCAGCCAGGCCCGCACCAGGCTGGTCGCCTTCAGCGCGCGGGGGAAGACCCGCCCGCTCGTGCCGATGAAGGTCTCGGCGCCCAGACCGTCGGCCCAACTGCGCAGCGCATCCGCGTCGAAGCGCGCCAAATGCGGCTGCAGCCAGGACTGTTCACTGCCGAAGTGAAGGCAAAGTCGTTCGACCGTGCCGACATGGGTCAGGTTCAGGCCGCCTCTGCCGGCGATCAGGAATTTTCTCGCAGGGCTGCGCGAACCCTCCACGATGACTGGAGATATTCCTCGTTCGGCTAGTCGCTCGGCAGCAATCAGGCCCGCGGGCCCCGCCCCGATCACCACGACTCGTGGCGCGCCGGGGCGGTGCGGCCAGTTCTTATCGGTATTTGCAACCATCGATTGCCATGATAATGCGCGTTTCACCTTTAGTCATGCAGAGGAGTACTCCATGACCTTGGACGAACTGACTTCGGCGGTCGCAGAGAAGGCCGGCATCACCAAGGCCGACTCGACGAAGGCGGTGCGCGCCATCCTGGACAGCATCCAGACGGCGCTCAAGGGTGGGGACAAGGTCACCATCACCGGCTTCGGCTCGTTCGAGGTGGTGGAACGCGCTGCGCGCGAGGGCCGCAACCCGCAGACCGGCAAGACCATCAAGATCGAGGCCTCCAAGGCGGTGCGCTTCAAGCCCGGCAAGGGCCTCAAGGACTCCGTCGCCTGACACTCGGGCATCCCGCATCGGCCGCGCCCAGTAGACGGCCAATAATCGCGGGGCTGCCATGCCTCCCAAACCGGCTGATGCGGGCCGACTCCCAGTCATGGCACAGTCATGCTATGACCATCATCATGACGATGGCAATCACATCTTTGGCTGAGTTCGCCTTCAGGTTGCTCGGCGCCGCAGGCCGGATCCGGCCGGGCCACCCTGGTGCAGCCGGAGTGCCGAGCCGCACATCCCTCCCATTTCCCGCCAGCAGCAAGGGCACTGCCCGGGTAACTAGGGCCCCTTGGTCCTTGAGCCAGTCGAGGGTGGCAGTGAGGCATAGGACGGCCACGACGGAACTGGCCCACTTTTCGTAGCAGGTGGCAACTGCCCGCCACTCCTTCAGCCTTGCCCAGAGGCGCTCGACACAGGAGCGGTTGTGGTAGATCCAGGCGGGGCAGGCGACCAGCACCTCGTGCGGCTGCGTGGGGATCGCCGGGCGGCTGCCCAGGTTCCAGATGTGCTCGCGAAAGGCATCGCTGGGATAGCCGCGATCGGCCACCACCCAACGTGGCACACCTAGCAGCCGGTCGAGCAGCCCGACCGCCTGGGCAGTTCATGAGCCTGTCCTGGGGCGAGACTGAAAGCAACGGCACGACCACTGCCCATCCGTCAGCGCACCCGTCATCCGATCCATCTGCTGCTCGAGGCATAGCAGACGGGAACGGACTTCAGGAGCTAACGGGGGCTTGGCCGGTCCCGGCGGGTCATCACGTCGCTGCCGTACGCGGCGGCTCCTGCCGCCGGGGAGGAACCGGCCGCGTGGGCCGTCCATCCCGGGCTGGGCCACGCCCAGGGGCGCGCACCTACACCCAGACGAGCGACCGGCCGGTGGCGGTCCTGGCCGCGGAGCCGGACATCAGCCAGACCACCACCCGCTGCCGGAAAGTCCGGCGGGAGGTGCATGACCGACCTCACGCGGTCGAGCGGCTGGCGAGCGGCCAGTCGCTGCAGGAGGAAAGGGCTGTCGGTGAACCGCGTCGGTACTGGCCTTGCTGTTCGACGACATCGTCCTGGTCATGCGCCGCTGCGTCCGGCCCAGCCTGTCGCACAGCGCCATCCATCGCTGCTCGGGGGCGCCACGGCCTGAACCGCCGCCCATCTCTGGCCAAGCCACCGGTCGGCCGCTTCGCCGGTGCCTCGATCGGCTTCATCCATCTGGAAGTCCGACATCTGCTGGACCTCCGACGGCAGAAGGCTCATCCCTTTGTCTCGATTGACTGCGCCACCCGCTATGTCCGCCTGGAAGTGCAGCCCTGCTGCGATGCCGCCGCCGCTGCCGTTCTCAAGCGCTTCTTCGCCCACTTCCCCCATCCGGTACATACTGTGCTGGCCGACAATAGCCTGCTCCGTACCCGGTCCGCAGGCAGTGAGACCATCGACCGCTCTGCCGTCGACGTGCAAGGCAAGCCTCTGCTGGATGGTTCGCCATTCCTCTTCGCGGGCAAGTATCGAGTTGCAGACATGGCCCGCAGCCGCTGGCTGTACCGCGCCGCCTCGCCTGATCGCCGTTCCAGATCCGGAGTTGGCGGTGGGTGGCGCAGTCTCCCCCGCGGAGCACGCTCGGGTTCATGCCGAGGTAGGCGACACGGTAGTCCAGACTGGTAAAGCGCTCGGGTCCCACCGTTGCCCTAAGAGCCTGTTTGAGAATGGGTTGGGGGGGATCTGGGTGTGGTGGAAGCTCGGGATGTGGACCCG
>NZ_WUJP01000489.1 GCF_009806515.1 Geminicoccus flavidas
AGAGGGTCGCCGCCAGCAGCAGGCCCATGGCGATGTTGAACCATTTCAGCCGGACCGAGTCGCACAGGAACCGCCGCAACGCCAGGCCGAACCCGGCCCAGACCAGCACGCTCGGCAGGTTGACGACGGCAAAGGTGAGCGACACCAGGATCGCCGACCAGAACGGGCTGCCCGGGCTGGCAGGGACCGCCATCGCGGTCACCGCGACGATCCAGGCCTTCGGGTTGACCCACTGGAAGGCCGTCGACTCCACCAGGCGCAACGGACGGCCTTCGCCATTGCCCTGCTGGCCCAGCGAGCGCGCGTTGGCGATGCGCCAGGCGAGATACAGCAGATAGGCCCCGCCACCGAGCTCGAGCGCCAGGTCGAGCGCCGGGAAGGCCGCCAGCACGCTGCCAAGGCCGAGCCCGACGCCCAGCAGCAGCAGGCCGAAGCCGAGGGTGATGCCCAGCACCTGCGGCACCGTCCGCACGAAGCCGAAATTGGCGCCCGAGGCCAGCAGCATGAAGTTGCTGGGCCCGGGCGTGATCGAGGTGACGAAGGCATAGGCGCACAGCGCCAGCATGACGTCGTAGGACATGGCTTCCTCCACCGGTGAACCGGACGGCAC
>NZ_WUJP01000490.1 GCF_009806515.1 Geminicoccus flavidas
TCTGGCGGGGAGGCGGCCAGGACGGGGGTACGGAATCCGGACTGCTCAGCCGGGCGCCCCGGCCGGTGCCGCGGGGGCGGCCGGCTGGACATGGGCGAACCGGTAGCGCTCGAACCAGCCCGGGAAGGCATTCGCGAGACTTCTCGGGCCAGTCAGCGACAGGCCCATCCGCCTTGCCTGGAGGAAGGCGACATCACCCCGCCACCACGCCACCAGGGCAGCGAACGGGCCGGCGACGCGCAGGGGCTCCGGGAAGCCCGGATTGTGGGTGCAGACGGAGGCTTCGGCTGCGCGCAGCAGCAGGAAGTACGGCCGGTAGCCCTGCAGCTCGAACCGCACGACCAGGGGATCCTTCGGCAGCGCCTCCGGGCGCACCCGGCGGCGCATGTCGAGCAGGACCGGCGCCAGGTCGAGGTCCTCGCGCGCCGGCTCCCGCGGCAGCCAGCGCTGTCCCCAGGTTGCGAGCGCGCCCACGAGCGTGGCGAGTTCCTCGCCAGCCAAGGTCAGCCGGTACTCGGGCCCGTGCTCGCCGGCCATGCGCGCCACGGCGCCGATCCGGACCAGATCCTGCAGCCGCTCGGTCAGCATGGTGCGGGAGATCCGGGGGATACCCTGGCGGATCTCGCCGAAGCGGCGGCTGCCGCACAGGAGCTCGCGCACGATCAGGAGCGTCCAGCGCCCGCCCAGCACTTCATGGGCCCGCGCCACCGAGCAGAACTGGCCATAGCTCGTCATGGGCAAGTGATAGCGATTCCGCACGGCCCTGGGAGTACGGAATCCGGACCGGCAGGCCGGGCGTGGGCTCAGCCTGCCGACCGCACCCGGGAGCAGAAGCAGCCGGCGCCGCCTGCTCAGAGCGACTTCAGGAATTCGACCAGATCGGATTTCTGCCGCGAGGCCAGGCCGAGCCGGAACTGCCGGTCGTAGTGATCGACCACCGCCGGCAGGTCCGCGGCGCTGCCGTCATGGAAATAGGGCGGATGCTGCCAGAGCCCGCGCAGCGGCGTGGTCCGGTACTTCTTCGTGGCGGACCTCATGGCATAGGCCGGGTCCATGCCGATCTTCACCGGGTCATGCAGGAACGGCAGCTTGTGCCTGGGGCCGCGCAGCACGTCGGTGAAATGGGGCCCCAGGTGGCAGGTGGCGCAGCGTGCCTCCTGGTAGAACAGCCGTTCGCCGCGCCTGGCTGCGGCGCGATCGTAGCTGCCCTTGGGCGGCTTCGGGGTGCGCAGGCTCAGCTGGTAGTCCAGCAGTGCGGCCAGCTTGGGGGTGACGAGATCCGGCGACTGCCGGATGGACAGGCCGATGCGCCGGTCCTTGAAGCTGCCCTGGCCACCCATCTGGCCGACGCCGACATAGCTGTTCCAGTACGAGATCGGGCCATCGGCGGTGAAGGTCTCGAAGCCGACCCCCTTCAGCCCATAGATCGGCGGGATGACGATCGGCAGGGACGGGCTGTTCAGCGGGATGAGCCTGGTGCCGTCGAACGCATGGTGGCGGGGGTCGTACTTGCCGGGGCCCCAGGCCTGGAACTCCTTCCTGGTGGCGTCGTCCAAGGCCGGCGAGAGGGCCACGATCGCGCCGACGTTCAGGTTGGTGTTCGCCCATCCGTCCAGCCGCCTGCCGATGCCGGGGGCGAGCGAGTCGTCGACCGTGGAGTGGCAGAGGGCGCAGGTGATGCCGATGCTCTTCAGCTGGCCCGCGCGGACCTTGCCCTGGACGCCCACGACCGCGTTCAGCCGCAGCAGCTCGACCGTGACGACCGGGTCGGTCAGGTCGACCTTGCCGGCCTTCAGTGCGATGACCAGCGTTCGCGGCAGGGCCTGCACGTCCACCTTGAGGCCGACCCCCAGCGCGGTCGCAGGGGGCACCGTCGCGATGACCTCGTGCATCCGCAGCACGTCGGTCCACAGCTGCTCGTCGCCGAACGTGTCGTAACGGAAGATCCGGCGGCCATCCTGGCGGTCACGGGGCTTCTTCCAGGGACCCATCGACCCGTGATGCGACCCGCCAGCAGAGCTGTCCGACAGGATCGCGGTGCCTGCCGCGCCCGCCGTGCCGCCCGGCCCGATGGCGGCACCGAGCAGCGCCAGGGTGGCGCAGGTCGCAGTCCAGAATGCCCGCCTGATCATCGCTTTCTCCCTTGCTGGAACATGGTCGGGAGACCGCTTGGCAAGCGTGACCGGGCGCGGGCCTGACCGGCCCGCGGCGGCGAGGACGCATGGTGCCTCGAAGGCCAAGCCATCAGCGCGGGGCGTTCGGCGTCCGCGGGCGCCGACCGCCGGGAGAGGGGACAATGGATGGCGGCGGCGCCGGTGCGGACCATGGCATCGTCAATCTCTGGAAATAGCGGCCTTTCCGATCGCTATTGGATGACGATGCCCGAAAAATGTTCCCGAGATTGTTCGCGCGACGCTGCAGGCCAGGCGAAAAAACTGGTGCCTGCCGACTCTCCGGTCAGGCTGCCGTCCAGCCCCCGTCCACCATCAGCGCCGAGCCGGTCGTGAGCGCCGAGGCGTCCGAGGCCAGGAACAGGATGGCGCCGGTCAGGTCCTTCACGCTGCCCAGGCGGCCCAGCGCGATCTTGCTTACGACCTCGTCGCGGAAGGCAGGGGACGACAGGAACGGGCGGGTCATCTCGGTCTCGATGAAGGTCGGGCAGATCGTGTTGACCCGGATGCCGTGGGGGCCGAGGTCCAGGGCCATGGCCTTGGTCAGGCCTTCCAGTGCCGCCTTGGACGCGCAGTAGA
This sequence comes from Geminicoccus flavidas, assembly GCF_009806515.1. Taxonomy (GTDB): domain Bacteria; phylum Pseudomonadota; class Alphaproteobacteria; order Geminicoccales; family Geminicoccaceae; genus Geminicoccus; species Geminicoccus flavidus. The sequence goes on from NZ_WUJP01000490.1 coordinate 2,751, forward strand.
CCGTGCGGCCGCGGCCGCCGACATGGCCCATCTGCGAGGACACGTTGATGATCGAGCCGGGCTTGCCCGCGTCCAGGAGGCGGCGGGCAACGGCCTGGGCGGCGAAGAAGGCGGCGCGGACATTCAGGCCGAAGATCGCGTCGAAATCGTCGACAGTGACCTCGGTGAACGGCTTGGGCCGGTTGGTGCCGGCATTGTTGACGAAGATGTCGTAGGGCGGCTCGGCCGCGATCGCCGCGGCGACGGCATCGAGGTCGGTAACGTCGAGCGGGAGGGCCCGGGCCTGGCCGCCGGCGTCGCGGATCGCGGCGGCGGCGGCGTCCAGCTCATCGGCTGAGCGGGCGACCAGGGTGACGGCGGCGCCGGCATCGGCCAGCGCCGCGGCGGCGGCCAGGCCGATGCCGCGGCCGGCACCGGTGACCAGGGCACGCCTGCCGTCCAGGCGGAAGGAGGGTGGCTTGGGCAGCGACATCGTCACTCCGCGGCGCTGGCATAGGGGACGTTGCGGCCGCCATAGCGGCGCACGCGGAGGTTGGCCTGCTCGGCGTGGCCGGCGAAGCCTTCCAGCATGCACAGGCGCGAGCAGTATTCGCCGACCTTGGCCGACGCCTCGTCGGTCAGCACGCGCTGATAGGTGACGGTCTTGAGGAACTTGCCGACCCACAAGCCCCCGGTGTAGCGCGCGGCGGTGCGGGTCGGCAGGGTGTGGTTGGTGCCGATCACCTTGTCGCCGTAGCTGACATTGGTGCGGGGGCCGAGGAACAAAGCACCGTAATTGGTCATGTGCTGGAGGAAGTAGTCGGGGTCCTTCGTCATGACCTGGACGTGTTCGGAGGCGATCTTGTCGGCTTCCTGGACCATCTCGGCGTCGTCCTCGCAGACGATCACCGCGCCATAGTCCTGCCAGGCCTTCCGGGCGATCTCGGCGGTGGGGAGGATCTGCAGCAGGCGCTCGATCTCGGCCATGGTCTCGCGGGCCAGGCGCTCCGAGGTGGTGAGCAGGATGGCGGGCGAGGTGGGGCCGTGCTCGGCCTGGCCGAGCAGGTCGGTGGCGCACATCTCGCCGTCCACCGTCTCGTCCGCGATCACCAGCGTTTCGGTGGGGCCGGCGAACAGGTCGATGCCGACCCGGCCGTAGAGCTGGCGCTTGGCCTCGGCCACAAAAGCGTTGCCGGGGCCGACCAGCATGTCGACCGGGGCAATCGTGGCGGTGCCGAGCGCCATGGCACCCACGGCCTGGACGCCGCCCAGGCAGTAGATCACGTCGGCACCGGCCAAGTGCTGGGCGGCGACGATCGCGGCGGCAGGGCGGCCCTGGTAGGGCGGGGCGCAGGTGATAACCTCGGGCACGCCCGCGACCTTGGCGGTCAGCACCGACATGTGCGCCGAGGCCACCATCGGGTACTTGCCGCCCGGCACGTAGCAGCCGACCCGGTTCACCGGGATGTTCTTCTGGCCCAGCACCACGCCCGGCAGGGTCTCGACCTCGAAGTCCCGGAGCGAGGTGCGCTGGTGCTCCGCGAAGTTGCGGATCTGCGCCTGGGCGAAGCGGATGTCGTCCAGCTCGCGCTGCGAGAGCTCGCTCAGGCAGGCCTGGATTTCGGCGTCGGTCAGGCGGAAGTCGGCGCGGTCCCAGTTGTCGAACTTGATCGACAGCTCGCGCACCGCCTGATCGCCGCGTGCCTCAATGTCGGCCAGGATCGCCTCGACCGTGCCACGTACCGCCTGGTCGTCCTTGGCCGCCGCCGCCGGATCGCGCCCCTGCTTCAACACCTTTGCCATTGCTGCCTCCCATCGCTCCGCCCCCAGGGCTTAGGCGGATGGCGGGCGGACGCAAGCGGGAAGTCCCTTGCTAAGGGCGGGCGGCGCTGTTGCGACCATCGCAAGAATAACCCTTAAAAATATCAACAGCTTCCGGAGGGCGAAACGATATTGCGGCATCCTGCCGCATGAGCTAAACGTGAGGCATACATCGATATGGCGCTTGCGGCGTGGGCGACCGCTTCCGGCTGACCGGGCATGCCCGCGCAGGCATTTCCGGCTGGAGCCGAAGTCGTCGTCCGATCGCTGATTTGATTCGTCTGAGCATATTTTCCTGAAGGCCTGTCATGATCGATCCGCGCCTTTCGACGCTGCCGGGGTCCGGCGGCGGACCCGCGCTCGCGCGCCGTCTGTTCCTGCGCTCCGCCCTGGCGATGGCCGGCGCCGGCGTCGCCGCCGGCCTCCTGACCGGCCGTGCCGCGGCGGCGATCAAGGGGGATCGGAAGCTCGGCGCCTGGGGGCCGCTCCTGCCCTGGCCGTTCGTGCCGATCCACATGGTAATGACGCGCGACGGGCGGATCCTGAGCTATGGCTCGGACCGGGCGGGCATGCAGACCGGGCTGTTCGAGTACGATGTCTGGGACCCAAACGACGGGCCGACTGGCTACCACCTGACCCTGCCGAACGGCACCGCCACCGACGTGTTCTGCAGTGCCCAGGTGCTGCTGCCCGATGTCGGCGACATCGTGATGGTGGGCGGCGACATCTGGGACGGCATCCGCACCAAGAACAAGGGGATCGACCGCTCGACCGTCTATCTCACTCGCAAGAAGCAGCTGGTGTCCGGGCGGGTCATGAACCGCGAGCGCTGGTACGCCTCGATTACCACCCTGCCCAATGGCGAGAGCTACATCCAGGGCGGCGACAAGGGCACCGACCATCCGGAGATCCGCGGCCGGGACGGCTCGTTCCGCCTGCTGGAAGGGGCCGACACCAGCGGGATCTCCTACTACTACCCGCGCAACTGGGTGGCCCCGGACGGGCTGATCTTCGGCTTCTCCGACCGGGCAGTGTACCGGGTCGATCCGGCAGGTGCCGGGCGGGTCGAGCGGCTTGGCACGTTTCGCGGCACCTGGGGCAAGAGCTCGACCGAGGCGATGTTCGCGCCGGGCAAGATTTTGCGCGTCGCGGGCGGCGGTACCCGCCCCGAGTCCGGCAACATGGCGACCGTGGTCGACATCAATGGCGGGACGCCGGTCTTCACCCAGACCGAGCGCCTGCCGCGCGGGCTGCACTGGAGCACCGCCACGCTGCTGGCGGATGGCAAGGTGGTCGTGACCGGCGGCTCCAAGGCCTATAACGAGCTGGTCGAGGTCAACTACACGCCGTTCATCTGGGACCCGAAGACCGGCAAGTGGACGGGCGGCGCGCCCACCAGGTCGGGCAAGGCCCGGCTCTACCACTCGGCGGCGATCCTGCTGGCCGACGGCACGGTGCTGGTGGGCGGCGGCGGGGCGACCGGGCCGCAGAACAACCTCGATGCCGAGATCTATTATCCGCCCTATCTGTTCGACGCGAACGGCAACCTGGCGGTGCGGCCGAAGCTCACGTCGGTGCCGACCAGCCTGAAGGCCGGGCGCAACTTCAAGATCGGGGTCGACAACGGGGCGCGGATCACGCGGGTGACGCTGGTCAAGACCGGCTCGGTCACCCACAGCTTCAACATGGACCAGCGCTTCATGGAGCTGCCCTTCCAGCGTGCCGGCAACACGCTGGCGGTGACAGCGCCCAAGACCAACAAGCTGGCCCCACCCGGCTATTACCTCCTGTTCTTGATCGACAGGGACGGCGTGCCGTCGCTGGGCAAGGTCATGCCGATGTACATCACGGCGAGCTGAGGGCGAGAGCACCGCAGCTTCGTTTGCCCGCTGTTGACTGGATGACGATGTTCGCCCTGGCGGAACTGCCCGTGCAGGCCCGAGGTCGCGCAAGGGCGGACGCGGCGCCCGCATGCGGCTAAGCAGGAGGAGAGTTCTCGGCCAAGAGAACCGGCAGGGAGGCGTGCCATCCGGCAGACGCCCATCGAGAACACGGGCAAGGAGGCAAAAAACATGCGATTCGAGGCCAGTCCCCAGCAGAGGGCGGTGAACCGGCGCGCGGTGCTGGGCGGCACCGCGACGGCCCTGGCGATGCCGGCGCTGCTGCGCCGCGCTCATGCCGCGGATCCGGTGCATCTGATCAGCCACCGCTATCCGGCGCTCGAATATTATGCCGACCGGATGCGGACCGCCGTGCCGGGCGTGGAGCTGGATGCTCGGCTGATGCCGTCTGGCGACGCGATGCAGCTGCAGCGCATCGCGCTTTCCTCGCGCAGCGCCGGGCTGGACCTCTTGTGGGTCAACAGCATCAGCATCGCGAACTATGCCAAGAATGGCTGGCTGGAGCCGCTCGACGACCTCTGGGAGAAGCATCGCGCGGAGTTCAACCTCGACGACGTCAATCCCGCCTCGATGCGTGGCGTGACCTTCGAGGGCCACATCTACGCCATGCCGCTCACCACCAACGTCCTGCTCTGGGCGCATCGCCGCGACCTCCTGGAGGAGGCGGGACTGGCGCTGCCGCAGAGCTGGGAGGACGTGATCGCGATCGCCGAGGCCCTAGATTCGCCGCCGCGGCGCAACGGCACGACGCTGGCGCTCAAATGGGACATGACGCCCCACGAGCTGCAGGCGGTGATGAACACGGTGGGCGAGGGCTGGTTCGACGCGGAGTGGCGGCCGATCTTCCACCGCGAGCGCGGGGTGGCGGCGGTCGACACCTATCGTCGCCTCGCCAAGTTCGCGGTGCCGGGCTTCACCGCGCATGGCAATGACGAGAACGCCGTCAATTTCGGCCAGGACGTCTGCGCGGTCGGGCAGCAATGGGCGACCCGCTGCGCCTCGATGGACGATCCGGCCAAGTCGCGGGTGATCGGGCTGATCGACTGGACCACGCCGCCGGGCGGCAAGCAGTCGATCACCACGGACGGCTATGCGATCTCGCGCTTCTCCGGCAAGGACCGGGACACGCTGTTCCGGGTCCTGGCCGGAGCGCTCAGCGAGGAGAGCCAGCGCGGTGCGGCCAAGCTCGCGACTCCGCCCCGCCAGGCGGTGCTGAACGATCCGGAGGTGCAGAGGGAGTTCCGCTGGTATCCGGCGGTGTCCGCGGCGATGGCGGCCGCCGAGCCCCTGCCGAGCCTGCCAGAGTTCAACGAGGCGGCCGAAATCGCGACCAAGCGGATGGTCCAGGGCATCGTCGAGGAGACCGACATCCAGCAGGCGCTGGATACGGCGGCGAAAGAGGTGGCCGACCTGCTCGGGCGGCGCGGCTACCAGCAGTAGGGCTGCACGGGCGGCCGGTGCGGGGGGCTCCCGGCCGGCTGCCGCCGGGCCCGGACAGCGTCGAAGGATCGCGACAGCCTGCATGACGGCTTTGACATGTTTTGTTCATTACCGGTAACCGCTGGTGCGGGCGGCGAACAAGCATCGGCAGGTGGGCATGGTCATCCGCGGCACGCTCGGCAACGATTTCCTGGTCGGCAGCAATGACCCGGACGTGCTCTACGACCCATTCGGCAATCATCAGGTCCGGGCCTTCGCCGGCCGCGACCGGATCGAGCTCGGTGGCGGCGATGACCTGGTCTACGCCGGGCGCGGTGATGACCATGTGAACGCGGGCGATGGGGACGACATCGTTTTCGGTGAGGAGGATGCCGACCGGCTGTATGGCTGGCATGGCAGTGACCTGCTGCTGGGCGGCCTGGGCGACGACGTCCTGTTCGGCCAGCACGGCGACGACCAGCTCCGCGGCGAGCATGGCGATGACGTGCTGCTGGGTGGCGAAGGCAATGACGTGCTGAAAGGCGGCGACGGCAACGACCGGCTCTCCGGCAATGCCGGAGACGACCGGCTGTTCGGCGGCCAGGGCAACGACCTGTTCCAGGGCGGCGACGGCAACGACACGATCAATGCCAGTGCCGGCGACGACCGGATCATGGGCGGGGCCGGCAACGACATTCTCTGGGGCAGCAGCGGCGACGACCTGATCTATGGGGACGAGGGCGACGACCGGCTGGAAGGCGGCAGCGGCCTGGACGTGCTCGTCGGCGGGCCCGGGAACGACCTGTTCGCGGTGGGCTTCCGGCTCCTGAACGGGTTTCAGACCTATCCGGACTCGTCGAACTTCGACGCAGACGAGATCATCCGCGACTTCACCCGGGGCGAGGACCGGCTGCAGATCAGCTTCTTCCAGGCTGGCAATCCGGTCGACGAGACCGGCTGGACGGAGGAGATCCTGACCTTCGCGGACCTGGACAGCAGCGGCGACGGTGTGCTGGACGGGGATGATGCCTGGTGCAGCGTGCAGGCGGTGAACTGGACGGGGTGAGTGCCGCATCGCTGGTGATCGACATCGGCCTGATGCCGGATTCGGAATCCACCGGCAACCACGGTACGGTCACCCTGTTCGGCGTGACGGCGCTGGGTGCCGCCGACATCGACGCGACCACGCGGCCGGGCTTCCAGTACTGAGGCCAGCGCGGCACCTGGGCCGGGATCGGGCGTTCTCCTGCCAAGTGAAACCCCGGGGGAGAATGCCCGATGGCTTCCGCGCATCCCGTCACTGACCACGACCAGATCCGCAAGTGGGCGGAGCAGCATGGCGGGCGGCCCGCCATGGTCGACACCGAAGGCGAAGGCGGCATCCTGCGCCTGGATTTCCAGGAGAAGGACGAGAAGCTCACCGAGATCGACTGGGACGAGTTCTTCAAGATCTTCGAGGAGCGCAAGCTGGCCCTGCTCCTGTCGGAGGACGGCAAGAGCCGATTCAACAAGTTCGTGGCGCGACACTGACGGCCGGGGATGGGGCGGCAGCCATGCCCCATCGGTCATCCCCCGGTCGAGCCGGGGGATCAACGGCCGGAGGGTGACTGCTTGGCGCAGTTCCCCTGCGTCCGGAGATCGAGCATGGCCGCAATGCTTGGCTGGCTTGTGGCGATGGGTCCCCCGGTCAAGCCGGGGGATGATATGAAATTGACCAGCCACGCGGCTGGCCTGCCATGATCGCCATCACGCACCGGCGAGCCGGGCCTCCATGCGAGCCAGGGCGTTGGTGAACAGGTCCGGGTCGTCCAGTGCCCGGGCCAGGACCAGGGCGCCCTGGATGCCGGCGACGAATTCCTCGGCAAGCGCCGGGTCCTTGCCGGCGCGATACAGGGCGCTGGCCAGGGCCTGGCACCAGCGGGTGAAGTAGGTGGCGATCGCCCGGGCGAAGCGGTCGCGGGGCTCGCCCAGCGCGAACAGGCCGACCAGGCAGATCCGCCGGCCGGAGCGGAAATAGGCGTCGACGGTGCGGAACATGGCGGCGATGGCGGCGGCGGCGTCCGGCTCGTCCTGGAGGGGGCGGAACAGGTTGGTCTCGAACCAGGCGTCGAGCTCGGCCAGGACCGCCTCGGCCATCTCCGCCTTTCCGCCCGGGAAGAAGTGGTAGAGGCTGCCTTTGCCCAGGCCGGTGCGCTGGCCGATCAGGGACAGGCTGGCGCCCTCGTAGCCGTGCTCGCGGAAGGTTTCCGCGAGCAACGGGATCACGTCGTGGCGCTCCTGGACGATGCGGGCCATGGGCTCAGAGGCCGAGTTCCGAAAGGCCGGGATGGTCGTCGGGGCGGGGACCGAGTGGCCAGCGGAACAGGCGGTCGGCTTCCCTGATCGGCTGATCGTTGATGCTGGCGAGGCGGCGGCGCATCAGGCCGTGCTCGTCGAACTCCCACTGCTCGTTGCCGTGGCTGCGGAACCAGTTGCCGCTGTCGTCGTGCCATTCATAGGCGAAGCGGGCGGCGATACGGTTGTCGTGGAAGGTCCAGACCTCCTTGATCAGGCGGTAGTCCAGCTCCTTCGCCCACTTGCGGGTGAGGAATTCGACGATGGCCGGGCGGCCCTGGAGGAACTCTGCCCGGTTCCGCCAGCGACTGTCCTCCGTGTAGGCGAGCGCCACCTTCTGCGGGTCGCGGGTGTTCCAGGCGTTCTCGGCGAGGCGGGCCTTCTGGGCGGCGGTGTCGGCGGTGAAGGGGGGCAGGGGCGGGCGTTGCTCCATCGATCTGTACCTTTCGGACAAGTATGTACCGAATGGTACAATTATGGCGCCGTCTGTCGAGGTGCCGGGGCGGTAGCCTGCGCTTCAGCCGGTGGGCGGGGCCGGATCGATGTCGTCCAGCGTCAGCGCGCGCACGCCCAGCAGGGTGAGGCTGTCGGCCTGGTTCAGGCCGTCCTCGGAATGAGCGTCGTCGAGCTTGGCATCCATATAGGCCGAGAAGTCGACCGTCAGACTGTCGGTGCCGCCATGCTGCACCGTGACGAAGCGGTCCAGGCCGCTCAGTACCCCGTTATCGTCGCTGTCCAGGTCGGCGAACAGGTCGGCGCCATCGATATAGGGCAGGCCGGGCACGCCTGGGCCGGTCACGGGATCGTCGTCGACGGACACCGACCAGCGCAGCCGGTCCTGGCCCGGGTGGAAGTCGGTGATCGTATCGGCGCCGGCCTCCGTGGAACTGGCTATGCTGCGGTAGGCGACATGGATGAACACGTCCTGGCCGCTGCCCCCGGTCAGCCGATCGTCGCCGGTCTCGCGGCCGCCAGCAATCAGGTCGTTGCCGGCGCCACCATCGACCCGGTCGTTCCCGCCATTGCCGTCGACCTGGTCGTCACCGTCGCCGCCGCTCACTATGTCGTCGACGGTGCCGCCCTCGACCCGGTCATTGCCGCCCCGGCCGTACAGGGCGACGGGACGTTCCAGGACATAGAGTTCCGCAAACCTCTCGCCGTACAGCATGTCGTCATGGCGGCTGCCGAACACCCGCTCGATGCCCTGCATCGGCTCTATCGTGGCGGGGCCGCGGTCTGGATCGCTGTCGGCTGCGAGCTGGGCGGCGAAATGGACGAAGACGCTCTGGTCCGCCTCGACGAACGACACGGTGTCGTAGCCGGCACCGCCGATGAAGCGGTCGACGCCCGGCCCGTCGAAGATCAGGTCGTCGCCCGCCCCGCCCTCCAGCAGGTCGCGGCCCTCGCCGCCGCGCAGGATGTCGTCGCCGACATTGCCGCGCAGGACGTCGTCGCCGGGCCCACCGGCCAGGCGGTCGTCGCCGGCACCGCCCCAGAGATAGTCCCGGCCGGCATTGCCCGAGACCAAGTCGTCGCCGCCCTCGCCGAACAGTCGGTCATTGCCGGAACCGCCGGCGATGCGGTCGGCGCCGTCGCCGCCATGGATCGTGTCGTTGCCGGCTCCGCCGAAGAGACGGTCACGGCCGGCCGAGCCCAGGATTACGTCGTCGTCTTCCCGTCCGGTGATGGTGTCCATGGAACTCGCGTCGCGCAGGAAGTCATCGTGAATCATCCTGCCAGTATTGTCCAAAGTACTTACCTCCAGGATGATAGATATTTCACAGAATTTTTTGTTGGATCCACGATGAATATGCCACAAACTGCCGAAGTTCAGGCTGAATTCTGCGTCAGGTGCGGGATTCCATCCCTGAACCGACCGCCCCGGGAAGGGATGCCGCAAAGGGGCTGCGGCAAAGAAATCATGCGCCGCCGGAGTCACAACGCGTCGGCCGGCCTCGTCCTTGGGCCGAGGGCATCGGCGACCTGGCCTGGCGGAACAGGCGGCGCCGTGCCTGCAAGAGGTAGCGCATGAAGATCGTGATCATCGGCGGCACCGGGCTGATCGGCCGCAAGCTCGTGGAACGGCTGCGCGGGCGCGGCCACGAAGTGGTGGCTGCCTCGCCCAGCACGGGCGTCGACACCGTCAGCGGCCAGGGGCTGGACAAGGCGCTGGCCGGTGCGGAGGTCGTCGCGGATGTGACCAACCCGACCTCGTTCGACGCGGACGCGGTGCTGGCCTTCTTTGAGGCGTCGGGGCGCAACCTGCTGGCGGCAGAAGCCAGGGCTGGTGTGCGGCATCATCTGGCCCTGTCCGTAGTCGGCACCCAGCGCCTCCAGGACAACGGCTATTTTAGGGGCAAGTGCGCCCAGGAGCGGCTGATCGAGGAGTCGGGCGTCCCGTACACGATCGTGCAGGCGACGCAGTTCTTCGAGTTCATGGCAGCAATCGCCGATGGCGGAGCGGCGGATGACGGAACCGTGCGCCTGTCGCCAGCACTGTTCCAGCCCATGGCCGCGGACGACGTGGCGGACGTCCTGGCCGAACTGGCGCTGAGCGGGCCGCTCAACCGCAGGATCGAGATCGGCGGCCCGGAGCGGATGGGGATGGCCCAGGCGGTCGAGCGGTTCCTGCAGGCCAGGGGCGATGGGCGCCGGATCGTGCCCGATGAAGCGACCACCTATTTCGGCCAGAAGATGGACGACCGCGCGCTGACGCCCGGCGAGGGGGCGCGCCTGACACCGACACGCCTCGATGACTGGCTGGCCCAGGCCCAGCGCTCATGACGCCAACAGGCCCCTGCCTGCCTTCATCCACTCCCGACAGGACGACAACCATGTTCGCGCGAATCTGCTGCACGCTGGCATTGGCGGCGTTGCCGCTCTGGCCCGCTCTGGCCCATGACGTATCCGGGAAGAACGCCACGGTGACGCTGGTTGCCGAGCACGAACTGCCCCAGGTGCCGGGCAAGAGCCTCAAGGCCGTGCTGGTCGAGTACGGGCCGGGTGGATTCTCAGTGGCGCATATCCATCCGGATTCGGCCTTCATCTATGCGACGGTCCTAGAGGGGGCCGTGCGCAGCAAGGTCAATGACGGGCCGGAGAAGGTCTACCGGGCGGGCGAGAGCTTCGTGGAGATGCCAGGCGACCATCACGGGGTCAGCGCCAATGCGAGCGACACGGAGCCTTCGCGCCTGCTCGCCGTGTCCGTGGTCGACACGGAGGAGACGGAGCTGGTGCGGCCCGATCAAGAGTAATGAGGGGCGGCGGGACCGCCTGGTCCCGCCTCTGCGCTCATTCGGCTGCGACCGATGCCTCGCTGCGCCGGGGCAGGCGCCAGTTCGGACGGACGAAGTGGCAGGTGTAGCCGTTGGGGTAGCGTTCCAGATAGTCCTGGTGCTCCGGCTCCGCTTCCCAGAAGTCGCCCACGGGGGTCACCTCGGTGACCACCTTGCCGGGCCACAGGCCGGACGCGTCGACATCGGCGATCGTGTCCAGTGCGACCTGCTTCTGGGCCTCGCTGGTGTAGAAGATCGCCGAGCGATAGCTCGGCCCGATATCGTTGCCCTGGCGGTTGCGGGTGGTCGGGTCGTGGATCTGGAAGAAGAACTCCAGGATCTGGCGGAAGCTGGTCTTCTGCGGGTCGAAGATGATCTCGATCGCCTCGGCGTGGGTGCCGTGATTGCGATAGGTCGCGTTCGGCACGTCGCCGCCGGTATAGCCGACCCGGGTGCGGATGATACCTTCCTGGCGCCGGATCAGGTCCTGCATGCCCCAGAAGCAGCCGCCGGCCAGCACCGCGCGTTCCTCGGTCATCGAATGTCCTCCACCTGGTCGAGATAGGCGCCATAGCCCTCTTCCTGCATCCGCTCGCGCGGGATGAAGCGCAGGGCGGCGCCGTTGATGCAGTAGCGCAGGCCACCGCGGTCCGGCGGCCCGTCCGGGAAGACATGGCCCAGATGGCTGTCGCCATGGGCCGAGCGGACCTCGACGCGGATCATGCCATGCGAGAGGTCGCGCTTTTCCTGGATGTTGGCGGGCTCGATCGGCTTGGTGAAGCTGGGCCAGCCGCAGCCGGATTCGTACTTGTCGGACGAGGCGAACAAAGGCTCGCCCGAGACGATGTCGACATAGATGCCCGGCTCCTTGTTGTGCAGATAGGGGCCGGTGCCGGGGTATTCGGTGCCGTTCTGCTGGGTGACGCGGTACTGCTCCGGGGTGAGCCGGGCAATCGCGTCCGGGTCCTTTTTGTAGGTCTGCACCATCGGTTCTCCTGGCGATACTCCTGGCGGCCGGGCGAGGCCGGGCTGGGCGCCGCACCCTAAGATAGGTAGCCGGCCGGTCCGTCGCATCGCCCCTCAAGCCCATCACGAAGCCGGCTGAACGCGGCCAGCCGGATCAGCCGTTCACTATCGCACCTCTGTCCTCATCCCAGCGCCAGCACGGCGCCGAGGCCGGGACCAGTACGCCGCCCACCCAGCGGGCGAGCGGAGACAGGGTTAGCCAGTCCACCTCCCCTGCCAGCACGGCGCGGCCGAGCGGCGTGATCGTCAGGACCTCCCTGGCCCAGTGCCGGTCCTCACCCTGGAAAGTGCCGGTGAAGACAGGGCTCTCGACTTGCCGCATGCTCTCCACGATGTCGTGGAAGATGAGGTCCGACATCCAGGGCAGCGGCTCACGTTCCAGGGTCAGGTCCCGGAACAGCTGGCCGGCCATTCGCGCTTCCTCGGCGAGGAGGCCGAGTATCAGCTGCTGGGTCAGGCTCAGTCCGTCCTGTGTCCAGGGCAGTTCCTGGCAATGCCGCCGCACCGCCCTGCCGAGTTGCGGGATGCCCGCCGTGCCCTGCGATGCCAGGACGGCGAGCGGCCGCGGATCGGGCGCGCGCAGCGCGTCCCACACCGAGCGTCCCGCCGCCAGCGCCTTTGCCGTCACCGGTTTGCGCTCGGTCCATAGCAGCCGCAGCGCCTCCGGCGGCAGTTGTCCCAGGCCGATAAAGCGCACGCCGCCCGGAAAGCGCGCAGGCGAGACCAGTTCCAGCCGGAGCGGTGGGCGCTCCGCGAACTCCGCCAGGCAGCGGGCCAGGATCAGCTGATCGTAGCTGTCATGTTCGAACCAGAGAACGACGCGCTCGTAGCGGGCTGCCGCGGAGCGCAGTCCCTCCTCCGCGCGCTGAAGCTTCGCGGCAACCGCCTCGCGGTGCATGCCCGAGCCCGGGCCATAGGCGTGCGCGATGAAGTCGACGCGCTCCTTCAGCCAGTCGGCGTCGTTGCAGACCGGGCCTTGGCAGAGGGGATCGGAATATTCCAGGAAGTCGCCCGCGAAGCCTGCCTGCTTCAGTCCCGGCCCGATGTCGGAGCCGCAGCGGATATGGAGGGTTGCCATGCCCCGGTCCGGCGCAGGCCCGCCCCCCTGCATGCGCGACCAGGTCCGGTCCATGGCGGCAATGTGCGCCTTCAGGCGGGGCCAGCTCGGCAGGCCTAGCTCCCGTGCAATGACGAGCTGCGCCTCGCTCAATCGCACGGCTACGTCCGGTGGCACGGCCTGTTCATGATCTGGCCACCGGGGATGGTGGAGCTGAAAACGGCGCAAGGCTCCGGCGTCGCCGGCCTGCAGTCCCTTGAGCAGCTCCTTCGCGCATTTGCGCTGCTGCTCGAGGTTCAGGCGGAAAGGGGACGCGGCGCGCTGCGCTCCGGACGCAGGTGCGGTGCTGGACGGATCGG
>NZ_WUJP01000491.1 GCF_009806515.1 Geminicoccus flavidas
ACAAGGGAGGCCCCTTCCTCGTGTCTGCGTCCGCCGATCAGACCGGAAAGGGTGGATGGAGAACCGTACCACTCTTCATGAACGTGGGCGCAGCCCTTCCCGCGGACACGGAGGCTCCGATCAAGCCTGCCCTGCAGCCCATCAAAGAATGCCGGAGCAGTCAAGAAGGGCAGCCCTGGTCGAGGGCCACCTTCTTCAGGAGCGCCATGCCATGTCACATCCGGGCCGCCGGTCTCGTCAGTGCTGGATCGCAGGTGGGCTGGATCGAAGGCGGCAGGTAAGCGATGATGCGGCACATGACGTTACCGGACGGGGCAACGGCCATATTCGAGGCGCACCGGCGGCGGCTGGTGCGGCTGGCCTACCGGATGCTGGGCTCGGCGGCCGAGGCCGAGGACATCGTGCAGGACGCCTGGCTGCGCTGGCGACAGGTCGAGCCCGGCCGGGTGCGCGAGCCCGGTGCGTACCTGACCCGCACCGTCACCCGGCTGTGCCTGGATGCGCTCAAGTCGGCGCGCGCCCGGCGGGAAACCTATGTGGGGAGCTGGCTGCCCGAGCCGATCGTCGAGGAGCCGGAGGACGCGGTGGTGGCCGACGAGCTCACGCTCTCGCTGATGCTGGCGCTGGAACGACTCTCGCCGCTGGAGCGTGCGGCCTTTCTCCTCCACGACGTGTTCGACGTGGCGCTGGACGAGATCGCCCGGACGCTGGGGCGCGAGCCGGCGGCGGTGCGGCAATTGGCGGTCCGCGCGCGCCGTCATGTCCAGGCCGCGCGACCGCGCTTCCCGGTGGCGCGCGAGGAAGGCGACCGGATCGCAAGGGCCTTCTTCACGGCAGTGCAGAGCGGCGACCTGGCCACCCTTCAGGCCATGCTGGCGGAGGACGTGGTGCTGCGCTCGGACGGCGGCGGCAAGGTGCTGGCCTTCCTCAACCCGGTGGCCGGCCTGGCGCGGGTGCTACGTCTGTACGGCGGCCTTTTCCGCAAGTTCGGCGCGCATTCGGGGACCTGGCTGCGACCGGCCTGGATCGACGGCCTGCCGGGCTATCTCAGCCGCGAGCGCGGCGGCGTGCTGCAGACCACGGCGCTGGAGATCGAGGGCGGCCGGATCGCCGCGATCTACATCACCCGCAACCCGGACAAGCTGGGGGAGGTGGTGAAGCTGCTCGAAACGGGGACGGGGCCGACCGCGGCGGCATGAGGTGCCGAGGTTGGCAGGCACGCCCTTGCCGGGTGGCGTGCCTGCCGGATCCACGCGACCGTCGCCTCGGGCGGTCGCGGCTGGGGCTCATGCCGGCGGCACTGCGGGGGCTGTGCCGGCCGGGCAGGGCATGATCAGTGCATTACTGCCTGACACCGTAGAAGCTGTATTCGCCGGGACTGTCCAGGTCGGAGCGGGTGGCAAAAGAACCGCTCATGCGCAGCGGCCGGCCGACCTGGTGCTGGGAAAGGTTCGCCCGGTAGAACTGGCTCGCCTCCTTGCCGGCATTGCGATAGCGGTGGAAGGTGACGGTGCCAGCACCCGGGCGCTAGGAGCCCTGGATCTGGGCGAAAATGGTGCCG
>NZ_WUJP01000492.1 GCF_009806515.1 Geminicoccus flavidas
ATGATCCGCTTGCAGGTACCGGCACCCGCCTGGGAGATCACCAGCTGGCCGCTGGTCTGGTTGGCGACGACGTTCCAGGTGCCGGCAATGCTGGCCGGCCAGCCGTCCGCCAGGGCACCACCGGCCCACCCGACCGTCGCAGCACAGGCAAGTGTCGCGGTGATGTTCCGGATTCTGCTGATGGTCGTGTACTTCATAGCACGCTCCTCATCAAAGTCATGGCGATGACGTAGGTGCCTCGGCGCATACAGTGACCAGTGAAGCTCGTGCTCAGCTTCTTCATGCCAGGGTTTCTGGCAGTGCCTAATCTATCACAAGATCGTGTGGACGGGCGTGACGGAATCGCTTCGACGAATTGCTGGAAATTTTTCTTGCGGTGATTGGCGCAATGGCCGGGGTTGGCCCGGGCCATTTCCTTCGGGAAAGGAGTATCCTGGTCAGGCGAGGGCGATGGTCCGGTCGGTGAAGACCAGGAACTCGATCTGGTGCAGGACGTCCGTGCCATCGCCGCCGGCCAGGTGCGTGACCGTCCAGCCACCATCGTCCTGCTGGGTCACCGCATAGTCGGCCGAAGCGCCGGTGAACAGGGCGGCATCGCTGCCCAGGCCGCCATCCAGCACGTCGTCGCCCGCCCCGCCGATCAGGCCGTCGTCGCCGCCGCCGCCGGTCAGCTGGTCCTGGCCGTCGCCGCCGAAGAGGACGTCCTCGCCGTCCTGGCCGGCCAGGACGTCGTCGCCGTCGCCGCCATGCAACTCGTCGGCGCCGCTGCCGCCGGACAGCCGGTCGCTGGCACCGTCGCCGAACAGCATGTCGTCGCCGGCACCGCCATTCAGATAGTCGCTGCCGCCATCGCCGGTGAGGATGTCGTGGCCGTCGCCCCCAGCCAGCCGGTCGCGGCCGTCGCCGCCATAAAGGCGGTCCTGGCCGTCGCTGCCGATTAGATAGTCGTTGCCGACCCCGCCATAGAGCTCATCGTTGCCGCTGCCGCCATGCAGCCAGTCATGGCCGTCGCCGCCGTTGAGATAGTCATCGCCGGACCCGCCCACCAGACGGTCGTCGCCGTTGCCGCCGAACAGGACGTCGAGGCCCGGGCCGCCGTCGAGGAGATCGTGGCCGTCGCCGCCGTTCAGCCGGTCGTCACCGGCCTCGCCGGCCATGACGTCGTCGCCGGGCTCGGCCAGGAGGACGGTCCCGCCGAACGGATCGGTCCCGAAGCCGATCACGTCGTCGCCGGCACCGCCCAGGATCGTGTCGGCCGCGGCCGTCCCGGATAGCACGTCATTGCCCTCGCTGCCGGAAATCTCGCGCACGATGCGTCTCCCCCTTCCCATGCGCTGACTTGAACCGGCTGGATACCCGTCGGTTCGTCAGTGTTCATTGGATTTTGTTCAGATGCTGTTCAGGACCCGGACAGTGTAGCGGCGGCGCTACGCCCTGCGGCCAATCCCGCCGGCCGGGACCAGCCGGGGGGCAGCGCCTCCACCAGCAGGTTGGAGGTCGGGGTCGGCCGGGACGTGCCGCTTCTGCCGTCCGGGAAGAAGCGCAGGCAGGACGGCCGTCATCCGCTCAAAATGGTGAGCCGGCTGCCGGATGCAGGGCAGGCGACGCGGCTGCCGGCAGGCCAGGAGCAGTGACATTGCCGCATGGTCATGGAAAGGAAGTACTGCCTGATGCGCCCGACCGCCCGCGCTTGCGCTCGCCGGTAGGGGAACAACCACCGGTTCAGGGAACTCCGCCTCCATGGTCACGCGCACGGGCACGCTCGTCAACGACCTGCTGTATGGCAGCGGCCAGCCGGACCGGATCTACGCCCTGGCCGGGGACGACTGGGTCAAGGCGTTCGCCGGTGCAGACCAGATCGAACTCGGAGCCGGCAACGACATCGCGTTCGGCGGGCGCGGGGCGGACCTGACCACTGGCGGCGAGGGCGACGATCGGCTGGCCGGCGGTGCTGGCTGGGACCTGTTGATCGGCGGCGCCGGCAACGACCTGTTCGGCATCGACTTCCGGCACCACAATGGCCTCTACGACAGCCCCGGCGCCAACAACAGCGAGGCGAACGACGTCATGCGGATGGGGCTATACCAGCCACGCCTTCCGCGAGCACATCTGGAATCTGGGCAGCCGCCACCCGATGATCCCGCCACTGCGGCACGAGGCGCCGGTCGCTTGTCCTGCCTAGATCTACCACAACCACAACCGGATCGAGCGCCTGTGGGCCAGGCGCAAGGAGTGGCGGGCGGTGGCCACTTGCGGAGCCTGCCCGCAAGCCGGCTGCAGGCCCGGTCCGGGGTGAAGACCGCGGCTTCCTTCATGAGCGTACTCTGCACGCTGCCACGATCGACTGGTTCGAGGACTAGCGGGCCCTGATGATGTCGCAGGATGGGGATGAAGACTGAGGGCTATTAATGTGCTGTCGGACCAGCCAACCATCTGGCAGTTCTCACTATGCAACTCTGCCCTGAGGGAGATCCTGTGCCGGTTGTATGGCACCGAGATCGTTCTTGATGGAGTTGGCTGATGACCTGGTCTGCTTGTCAGTGAGGCGCCTTCACGAATCGCCAGAGTACATTGGGTTGGTTGATGCAGGCCCACTGCGTGATTGGATCGCCATTTCCCGAGGTTCCTCCGTGTTGGTGAACACACTTGCCGCTATGTTGAAACTGCAACCAGTAATATCCACCGCCTGCTGGTATCCTCTTGATTTTGACGTTGGGCTGATTAACGCACTGCCACTGCGTAATAGGATCACCATCCCCGAACGTTGCTCCGTGTTGGTGAACGCACTTCTCGCTGTGCTTGAGTCTTAGAAAATAATAGCCACCACCTGCTCGCCGTAGCTCCAGCTTTACGTTTGGTTGATTCACGCAACTCCACTGAGTGATGGCATCTCCATTGCCCTGGGTTGCTCCATGCTGATGAAGGCACTTGTTGCTGTGCTTTGCGACTACATAATAATAGTCATGAGCAATTGCTTGCGCCGAGGCGGCGCAAATCAACAATGCAGAAGGTAGCAGTATCCTTCCGAGAGTATTTCCCCATCGGGGATGGACCGCTTTGTTTGTTAAGCGCATCATGACGATTGTCCTCGATTAGGTTTCGCATTGACCGCATGACAAGCCATAGCTATTGTATGCTGCGCTATACATAGCTTATGGCAACTTACATAATCGTATCATGAACACATGTTGTCAACAGAATTCGTAGTACAATGTACTTCAATATAACTTAGATTCGTTTTAAGTATACGCTTGGTCCACAAGGGAATATAGGAGGGGGAAACTGATATAACCCCTTGATGAATAGTATTTTTTGGCTGATTATTCGATGTTTCTCGGATCATGAAGGTGCATTTTTGTAGCTTCTTGTAGCTTCGCCCGTCTTGGGTGGTAGCCCGTGGTTCCGCGGGCGATGATTGTCTTGGTGCTAACCGCTCACCACGCTCGTGACCTGTTCGCCCGGCTTCACATTCAGATCTATGAGGCACCTCCTCGCCTGCCCCCGACACTGCCATTGGCCGGCTTGAAGAACGTAGCTCTGCGCTCCGGGAAGGGATCCGCTTTTGCTGGCGGCGGATGGCAGCGACGATGGCGGTCCACCTGGGTTCTCTAACCTGGTCGGGTGTTGCGGGTTACTCGACCCGGTACTGGGGCCAACCGGATGCCTTCGACGGAGTCGAACTTTCGATCGCCGGCGCCGTCGATGTGGCACATCGTGATGCGGTTGCGCAGGAGAGGCCGACACATCCTGCCACTTGTTCCGGCCCCGCGAGATGTACTGGACTCCGTCGTTCCGGCAGGTGTCTCAGACCGCAGGCCGGGAGGGCTCCTCCT
>NZ_WUJP01000493.1 GCF_009806515.1 Geminicoccus flavidas
CGGTGCCGGTCAGGACGAACAGCAGGCGGTGACCGGCGGTCAGCCACTTGAAGTTCAACATCATCTCAAGGCTGTCGGCAGACGGGCGTGGGGGGCGGTGGTCTGCCGGATCGTGGCGGGCAGCCGGGCATGCGACAGGATGCTTGCCCCCTGTTGGGATTGGCCCGCTGCGGCTAGGTTCCCCGCCCATGAGCACCGCATCTCGCCTCGTCCTGGTCGATGGCTCCGGCTACATCTTCCGGGCGTTCTTCGCGCTGCCGCCGATGACCCGGCCGGACGGCACGCCGGTCAACGCCGTGTTCGGCTTCGCGTCCATGCTGTTCAAGCTGATGACCGACCGGCCGGAGGACGATCTCCTGGTCGTGTTCGACCATTCACGCTCCTCGTTCCGCAACGAGATGTACGAGGAGTACAAGGCGAACCGGGCAGAGCCGCCGCCGGAGCTGCGGCCGCAGTTCTCCTTGGTGCGCGATGCGGCACGCGCCTTCGGACTGCCGGTGGTGGAGCTGGAAGGCTACGAGGCGGACGACCTGATCGCCTCCTATGCCAGGGCGGCCAAGGCCGAAGGGCGGGTCGTCGAGATCGTCAGTTCCGACAAGGACCTGATGCAGCTCGTCTCGGACGGGGTGTTCATGTTCGACCCGATGAAGGGCAAGAACATCGGCCATCACGAGGTGGTCGAGCGGTTCGGCGTGGGCCCCGAGCGGGTGCGCGACGTGCTGGCGCTGGCAGGCGACACGTCGGACAACGTGCCGGGCGTGCCGGGCATCGGGGTGAAGACGGCGGCGCAGCTCATCACGGAATACGGGTCGCTGGAGGGGCTGCTGGCCGCCACGGCGAAGATCAAGCAGCCCAAGCGGCGTGAGACGCTGGAAAGCAACGCGGACAAGGCGCGGCTGTCCTACGAGCTGGTGGGGCTGAAGGACGACGCGCCGCTGCCGCTGACCTTCGCCGAGATCGGCCGCGCCTCGATCGACCCGGCCACGCTGCTGCCCTTCCTCCAGGAGAACGGCTTCAAGGCGCTGATCTCCCGGGTGGGCCTGCTGGCCGAGGCCGCGGCGGTGCACCAGGCGGAGGCGGTCCGGCGCGAGGTGCGCTTCCGGGCGATCACCGACTTCACCGAGCTGGACGGATTCCTCGCGAGGGCGAAGGCCGGGGGCTATCTCGCGATCGACACCGAGACCACCTCGCTCAGCATCATGGACGCGACCCTGGTCGGCCTGTCCATGGCGGTGGACGAGGAGGAGGGGATCTATGTCCCCTTGTGCCACGAGGACGCGTTCGGCCAACGCTGCGAGGGGCAGCTCGAGACAGATGCGGTGATCGACCGGCTCCGGCCGATCCTGGAGGAACCGTCGATCCTCAAGATCGGGCATAACCTGAAATACGACATGGGCGTGCTGGCCAAGTACCGGGCCACGATCACGCCTTATGACGACACGCTGCTGATCAGCTACGTGCTGGACGGGGCCAGGCACGGCCATGGCATGGACGAGCTGGCCAAGCGCCATCTCGACCATGACACGATCAGCTACGATTCGCTGACCGGCACCGGCAAGGCACGGATCGGCTTCGCCAAGGTCGAGGTCGCCAAGGCCACCGACTATGCCGCCGAGGACGCGCTGATCACCTATCGCCTCTGGAAGGTGCTGAAGAAGCGCCTGGTCGAGGAGAAGATGGTCCGGGTCTACGAGGAGCTGGACCGGCCGCTGCCGGCGGTGGTGGCGCAGATGGAGCTGCACGGGGTGGCGGTGGACCGCGACCTGTTGCGCCGGATGTCCGGCGAGTTCGGCCAGCGCATGGCGGCCTACGAGGCCGAGGCGGCCAAGCTGGTGGGCCACAGCTTCAACATCGGCTCGCCCAAGCAGCTGGGCGAGGTGCTGTTCGACGAGATGGGCATTCCCGGCGGCAAGAAGGGCAAGGCCGGGGCCTATGTCACCGATGCGGACGTCTTGGAGCAGCTGGCCGAGCAGGGCCATGAGCTGCCCAAGGTGGTGCTGCAGTGGCGCCAGCTGCAGAAGCTGACCCGCACCTATACCGATGCGCTGATCGAGCAGATCAGCCCAGTCGATGGGCGGGTGCACACCTCCTACATGCTGGCCTCCACCTCGACCGGGCGCCTCAGCTCGACCGAGCCCAACTTGCAGAACATCCCGATCCGCACCGAGGAAGGCCGGCGGATCCGCGAGGCCTTTATCGCCGAGCCCGGCCATGTGCTGATGTCGGCGGACTATTCGCAGGTCGAGCTGCGCATCCTGGCGCACATGGCCGAGCTGGCGACGCTCAAGGAGGCGTTCGCCAACGGCATCGACATCCATCGGCTGACCGCGGCACAGATGTTCGGCCTGCCGGTGGAGGAGGTGAGCGGCGACCTGCGCCGCAGCGCCAAGACCATCAATTACGGCATCGTCTACGGGATCGGGGCGTTCGGCCTGGCCCAGCGCCTGGGCATCCCGCACGCCCAGGCCAAGGACTATATCGACCGCTATTTCGAGCAATATCCCGGCATCCGCGAATACATGGACCAGACCAAGGCGGAGGCGCGGGAGAAGGGCCATGTGCTGACCGTGGACGGGCGGCGCTGCTGGGTGCCGGAGATCCTGTCCAAGCTGCCATCCCGCCGGGCCTATGCCGAGCGCGCCGCGATCAACGCCCCGATCCAGGGGACGGCCGCCGACATCATGAAGCGGGCGATGCTGCGCCTGGCCAGGCGGCTCAAGGAGGAGCGGGCGGGTGCGCGCCTCTTGCTCCAGGTCCACGACGAACTGCTGCTGGAAGTGCCGGAAAGCGAGGTCGAGCCGACGGCGGCACTGGTGCGGGCGGCGATGGAGGGGGCGGCGTCGTTGAGCGTGCCGCTGGAGGTCGAGGTCGGCACCGGGCACAGCTGGGGGGCGGCGCACTAGACCAGGCGTGACTGCCACCGGCTGCAAGCTTTGGCGCTCGCCGCAGATTCTGCGAAGCCAGTGCCCGTCACTCCGCCGAATCCCTGTCCATCCGTTCGCCAGACAAGGTTACCTTGCGCCGACCTCGAATGCCGGGGTCCCCTTGGTCGTCTTTACGGTCCACGAGCCGCTCTGGCGGAATGAACTCGCCGATGCGTAGGTGTCTTCCATGAACTGGAAGTAGACCATCTTGCCGTCACGTACCTTGGTGTGAATTGAGAATGGCGAGGTGAAGACATGGCCTACTTCAACCGAACGATAGGTGAACTTGCCGAAAATGGCGACATCCTCGGCTGAAGCCAGCTTGTCGGTGATCGTGAAGTCCTCGATCTGCCAGTATTCTGCGACCCGAAGGAAGGTGCTGCTGTACGCGTCAGGGCCCGTGGCAGTCCCCGCCCACGGCTCGATCTGCTTCAGTTCGGGGTTGTCGAAGTTCAGCGATACGTAAACGGCGTCGGGCGCTACGAGGCGGGCGGCCGCAGCCTCGACCTTGTCCGGGGCCGTGTTGGACAGGAAATCCATGACGACGGCCAGGGACGCGGCAGACTGATCCTGCGAACCCGTTGCCTGCGCTGCGGCAGGCGCTAACAGCAAGACAGGAGCGCCCATCGCAAGGGCAGCTGCGAGAACTGCCTTGGGAAGATTGAGAACCGTCATGTGCTTGTTCCTTGCGCTGTTCAGGTTTCTGTCTGCGGTGGTTCGGGATGGCGGTAACGTCAGGCCTCAGCCCCTGGCCGCTTCCTCGGCTGCCTTTTCGGGGTTGAACCCGTCGAAACTGTCGAAGACGCCCATGAAACCGGGCACCGTCGCCTCACGCGCCCAGTCGCGCTGAAGCTCGCAATACATCTGCACACGGCTGATGAGCTTCCCGCCGGCCTGCTCGATGCGACGCAGCGCCGCCTCGTGCGCGGCGATCGAGGTGCCGCCCACCGCATCGACCGGCACATAGACCTCATAGCCTTCCTGGATCGCATCGAGTGCTGGGAAGGTCAGGCACGCTTCGGTCCAGAGGGCGGTCATGATGAGCTTTCGCCGGCCGATCGCCTTGACCGCCTGCTTGAACTCGGTGTCCTCCCAGCTGTTGATCGACGTGCGGTCGTATGTCGGCAGGTGGCCGAGCACGTCCTGCAGCTCCTGGATGGGCGGCTTGTTGCGGCCGGTTGCGACATTGACGGTCGAGTGGACGATCGGAAGGTTGTAGTTCATCGCCGCCTTCGCGGTGCTCACGATGTTGAACACCAGCTCTTCGCGGGGCATCGAGCGGATCGACGAGACCTGAATCGGTTGATAGTCGATGATGATGAAAACCGAATTCTCTGGCGTGAGAAGATGGTCGGTCTGCGCGTTGCGAGTGGTTTCACTGGCCATTGGTAGGCCTCCTGCCTTGATTGGACATTCTGCGCTGGAGGCGGTCCGCAGCCTCGACCAAGCGGACGAGCGAGCGCGTGCCATCCTCAGAAATTGAAGCCGATCTTGGGTCCGGTCCGGCCCTTGTCGGGGGCGCAACTCATGATTGCGTGGGCCAGAGATAAAAGCGCAACGATGATGTGGAAAGCTTGCCCGGTACGACGCAGCGTCCTACCGTGAAGACGATGCGGGACCTCAACGATCTCTATTACTTCGCGGCCGTGGTTGATCACGGCGGCTTCTCAGCGGCCGGGCGCGCGCTCGGCATCCAGAAATCGCGGCTGAGCCGCCGGGTCCTGCTCCTCGAAGAGCGCCTCGGCGTTCGCCTCCTCCATCGGTCGTCGCGCCGCTTCTCGGTGACCGAGATCGGGCGCGAGTTCTACGAGCGCTGCGTCGCAATGATCGTGGAAGCGGAGGCGGCCGAGCAGATCGCCGCGCAGATCCAGGTGGAGCCGCGGGGCCTGGTGCGGATGACTTGTCCGACGGGGCTCCTGTCCTTTCAGTTCGGCGAGCTGATCGCCCGCTTCATGATGCAGTACCCCGCCATCCAGATACAGTTGGAGAGCACGAACCGCCGTGTCGATGTGATCGCCGAAGGGCTCGACCTGGCGATTCGCGTGCGGTTTCCGCCGTTGGAGCCGACCGACCTGGTCATGAGGCGACTGGACGAGAGCGTCCAGTGCCTGGTTGCGGCGCCTGGCCTGATCGACCGCGCCATAGAGTCGCCCACGGATCTCCACATGTTGCCGAGCCTGGATCAACAGCGGCCGCATCGGGACCATGTCTGGGCCCTGCATCACGCTGATGGTCAGGTGACGACGGTCCCGCACGCACCCCGCCTGGTCACGGACGACATGTCGGTCCTGCGGAACGCGGCGATCGCAGGGACGGGCGTCGTGCAGCTGCCGACCATCTTCGTCTGGGATGATATCCGTGCGGCCCGGCTCATCCACATACTTCCCGATTGGCGACCACGGTCAGGAATCGTCCATGCGGTCTTCCCCTCCCGGCGTGGACTGCTTCCGTCCGTGCGGGTCCTGGTCGATTTCCTGGTCCGCGAATGCGCCATCCAGCGAGCCCAGGCGGACTTGGTCGTACCACCGATACCAGCGTCGCCATGATCGTTTCACCCAGGGGCTGCGAGGCTGAGAACGAGGCTGCGCCTGGTCCTGGCGGCAGCTTGCCGTAGCGAGACGGATGATCTACATACTTTGGGCATGTATATCCTCATCGGAGGTGAGCCATGCAGATCGCGCGCTGGGGCAACAGCCTGGCCATCCGGCTGCCTGCCAGGCTGGTCGAGGAAATGGGGCTGAAGGAAGGCGACCAGATCGAGCTGGTGGCCGGCCAGGGCAGTCTCCACGCCTTCCGGGTGCGGGCGAAGAGCGCGGAATGGGATCAGTTCTTCGCCGAATGCGATGCTCGGCCCGCTGTGCCCGCGGACTACCGGTTCGACCGGGACGAGGCGAATGCCCGCTGAGTTCGCGGACACCAACATCGTCATCTACGCGGCGAGTGCCGGACCCAAGGCGGCAGCGGCGCGAACGATCCTGCGCCGCTCGCCGACGATCAGCGTCCAGGTGCTGAACGAGACTCTGAACATCCTGCGCAAGAAGCGGCAGCTGGACTGGCCCGAGATCGAGCAGCGGTTGGGCCAGCTGCGCAGTCTGCTGCCGGTGGTGGATCTCACCGTCCGCACCCATGAGCTGGGCCTGCAGCTGGCCCGGCGCTACGGCCTGTCGGTCTATGATGCGATGATCGTCGCTGCCGCCCTGGATGCCGGCTGCGCTATCCTGTGGAGCGAGGACATGCAGGACGGGATGGTGGTCGCCGGGCAGTTGACCATCCGCAACCCGTTCCTGTGACCGGCTGCCCTCATGCTAGGCAGCATTGCCGGGTGGAGCCGCTTCCCTGACCAAGGCATCCTGTTTGGCCAGGCCGACATAGGAGCGGCCGGCTGCCGTCGCTTCCGCCTCGCGCCGTCGTGTCGCGGGAGAAGCGGCGGCGCAACATAACATAATAGTTGAAAATCTCCCCGCTTCCTTGCCAATACTCCATGCCTGAGCCCGCTGCCGCAGGTGCTGCCATGGCCGAGACGCTGCTGGATGTCGTCGCCGACAGTTCGCCCTTGCCGCTCGCGGTGCTGGATCCGGCGGGGGGCGTAGTGCTCGCAAACCGGGCGCTGCGCCTGCTGGTGAACGAGGCGGTGCTCCAGGGCCAAGTGGCGCTGGACGGGCGGGACGGGCGCGTGCTCCTGCCGGGCCGCCATGGCGGTGCGGTGGCACTCGAGGTGATCGAGCTGGCCGGAGGCGGGGGCAGACGGGTGCTGCGCGGCGAGACGCGCCGCCAGCCGACGGGCCTGCGCGAGGAGACAGGCGGCTTCCAGTTCCCAGTCGGCGCCGACCTGTCGCCGTTGGACGAGCGGCTCTTGCGCGCGGCGCGCAGTGCCGCGGAACAGGACCGGGCGGTGGCGCTGCTCCTGCTGGAGCCGCTGGGCATGGAGCGGCTGGCGGCCGAGCTCGGCCCTGCTGCGGCCGATGCCGCGCTCGCCAGGCTCGACGAGCGGCTGCGCGCCAGCCTGCGCACGGTCGACCATCTCCTGCCGCAGGAGGACGGGCTGCGCGCGGTGGTGGCGGTGGTGAGCGGGCCCGAGGGGGCCGAGACGCTGGCGGTCCGGTTGTCCACGCTGCTGGCCCAGCCTTTGGAGGTGGAAGGTGCCGAGCGTCTGTTCGGCGTGCGCATCGGCCTGGCGCATGCACGGGCACCCGACCTCGCTGCGATCCTGCCGGCCGCCCGCGCGGCGCTGGCGCAGGCCGCCATGGCCGGCGGCCGTTTCGTTTCCCTGGCCAGCCGGACCCTGCCCTAAGCACTGCCGGGCCGGCTTGTCGCCCCTTCAGCCCTGGGATACCTGTGCAGCATGAATGACCGGGTTCTGCTTCCCCTGATCGGCGTCACCGCCTGCCTGCGCGAGAGCGAGGACGGGCTGGGCAGCCATCAGGTCGGCGCCAAGTACCTGAACGTGGTGGTCCAGGCTTGCCGTGGCACGCCGCTGGTGATCCCGGCGCTTGGCCACGCGGCCGACGCCGACCTCCTGGTGGAGCGGCTGGACGGGCTCCTGCTCACCGGCAGCCCGAGCAATGTCGACCCGCAGCATTATGGCGGCCCGCCGCCGCGCGAGGGCAACATCGCCGATGCCGCGCGCGATGCCACCACCCTGCCGCTGATCCGCCGGGCGATCGAGACGGGCTTGCCGATCTTCGCGATCTGCCGGGGCTTCCAGGAGCTGAACGTGGCGCTGGGCGGCACGCTGCACCAGCATCTGCACGAGGTGGCAGGCCGCTTCGACCACCGCTCGCAAAAGGACCGGCCGCCGGCCATGCGCTACGAGCCGCGCCACGAGATCCGGCTGGCCCCGGGCGGCCTGCTCCAGCGAATCCTGGGCGGCGTGGAGTCGACCAGGGTGAACACGCTGCACGGCCAGGGGCTCGACCGGGTGGCGGCACGGCTGCGGATCGAGGCGGTCGCCCCGGACGGCACGCCGGAGGCGGCGAGCGTGCCGGATGCGCCGGGCTTCGTGCTGGGGGTGCAGTGGCATCCCGAATGGCGGGCGATGGAGAATCCGGACAGCGTGAGGATGTTTCAAGCGTTCGGGGATGCCTGCCGGGCCCGCGCGCAAACCAGGGTGCAGCATGGTCGATATCGCCGCGTGGCTTGAGGAACGGCACATCACCGAGGTCGAGTGCCTCATCGTCGACATCAACGGGATCGGCCGGGGCAAGGTGCTGCCGGCCTACAAGTTCCTGAAGTCGCTGGAAGACGACACGCTGCGCATCCCGGAGAGTGTGTTCATCCAGACCGTGACCGGCGACTATCCGGAGGAGGACGTGATCGACCCGGCCGACCGGGACGTGCGGATGCGGCCGGACCATGATTCGCTGCGCCTGGTGCCCTGGTACGACGAGCCGACCGCGCAGGTGATCTGCGATGTCCATCACCATGACGGCCAGCCGGTGACGATCGCGGCCCGCCAGGTGCTGCGCCGGGTGGTCGGGCTCTACCAGGAGCGCGGCTGGAAGCCGGTGGTCGCGCCGGAGCTGGAATTCTTCCTCACCAAGATCAACACCGACCCGGACTATCCGCTGGAGCCGCCGATCGGGCGTTCCAAGCGGCCGGAGACCGGGCGGCAGAGCTTCGGCATCGACGCGCTCAACGAGTTCGACCCGATCTTCGAGGACGTCTACGCCTGGTGCGAGGCGCAGGAGATCGACGTGGACGGCATGACCCATGAATCGGGCGCCGCCCAGATGGAGATCAACTTCGCCCATGGCGAGCCGCTGGACCTCGCGGACGAGGCGTTCCTGTTCAAGCGCACCCTGCGCCACGCCGCGCTGAAGCACGGCATCTACGCGACCTTCATGGCCAAGCCCATGGAGCGCGAGCCGGGCTCGTCCATGCATATCCACCAGTCGGTGGTGGACGTCCGGACCGGGCGGAACCTGTTCGCCGAGGGGGAGGAGGGCTATGCCGACCTGTTCCTGGCGCACATCGCCGGCCTGCAAAAATACCTGCCGCAATGCATGCCGCTGCTGGCCCCCAACGTGAACAGCTACCGGCGACTGCGCCGCTTCTCCACCGCCCCCATCAACGTCCACTGGGGTACCGAGAACCGTACGGTCGGCCTGCGCGTGCCGGCCAGCGCCCCGGAATCGCGGCGGATCGAGAACCGGATCGCGGGGGCGGACGCCAATCCCTATCTGGCGATCGCCGCATCGCTGGCCTGCGGCTATCTCGGCATGGTCCAGGGGCTGGAGCCGACCAAGCCGATCTCGGGCAGCGCCTACCGCCTGTCCCACTCGCTGCCGACCCAGCTGGGCGAGGGGCTGGAGAAGCTGGCCGCGTCCAAGACCATGCGCGAGGTGCTGGGCGAGGAGTTCGTCGAGGTGATGCTGGCGGTCAAGGAGACCGAGCACGCGGCGTATCAGTCGGTGATCAGCTCCTGGGAGCGGGAGCACCTGCTGCTGAACGTGTAGGGCACGCGAGGGAGCCCGTCAGGGCAGCCCCGCCCGTTGGAGACCAGCGACCAGGCGCTGGCGCTGGTCCGGCTGGGCATAGAGGGCCGCCAGGTCGTCTGCCGCGAAGAAGGGATTGAGCTTCAGCACCCTGGCCGCGGCGTCCTGCGCCTGCACCGTATGGCCGAGTTCCGCGGACGCAGCCGCCAGCACGGCCCAGGCCATCACCCGGTCAGGTCTGCGACCCAGGTTCCGCTCCAGGATACCCAGCGCATCCTGCGGGCGGCCGTCCAGGTAGTAGGCCACGCCCAGGTCCGCCCACACGGGGTCATGGATCGGGTCGAAGGACAGGACGGTCTCGAATTCACGGATCGCTCCATCGATATCGCCGCTGGCGAGGTAGATCGATCCGCGCTGGGCCCGGACCTCCGGGTCGCCGGGATTGAGCTCAACCGCTCGATCGATCTCGGCCTTCGCGAGGTCGAAACGGTGCTCGAACTCGTGCGACCAGCTGAGCAGCACGTGCCCGCCCGCCTCTTCGTCATCGAGCAGGACGGCCTTCTCCGCGAACTCCCTGGCGCTCTGCAGCGCCTTGGCCGGCCACTCGGTCCAGCCGAACAGAGCTGCATCAAAATAGGCCCGGCCGAGGCCGACATGGGCGATCGCATAGGTCGGATCCAGCTCGATGGCCTTGCGGAAGAACTCGCGTGCCTCGGCGTTGCCGCTGCGGGTGCGCCGCGCCAGTTGCTCATGGCCGCGCAGGACATAGTCGTAGGCGGCAAGATCGCCGGGCGGCTTGGTCAGAGCGCGCCCCTGCTCGGCGCGGGTTACCCGCACGGCCAATGTTCCGACCAGCCGCTGGATGATCGCGTCCTGCACGGTGAACACGTCGGCCAGGTTCTCCTCATACCGCTCCGACCAGAGCAGGAGCCCGTCGCGCGTGTCAGTGAGCTGGACGCTGATCCGGATCCGCTGGTCGGCGCGGCGGACACTGCCTTCGACGACATAGCGCGCTCCGAGCTCTCGCTCGATCCGGGCCGGATCGGCGGCCTTGCCCTTGTAGGTGAAGGTCGTGCCACGGCCGACCACGCGCAGGCTGGAGAAGCGGCCCAGTGCCGCGATCAGGTCCTCGGTGATCCCGTCGCTCAGATATTCCTGGCTCGGGTCGCCGCTCTGGTTGGCGAACGGCAGGACCGCGATGACGGGCTTGGCGATGATGCCCGGACCGGCAGGCGCGACACGCTCCTCATGCCGGCCGCCCAGCAGAGCTCGGCCGGGAAACCAGAGGCCGGCGCCGGCCAGGGCCAGGAGCAGCAGCAGTGCGGCCGTGATCCGGACCGGCCGGGCGTGCGGCAGCGGATGCTTCGGCCGTTTCGGCGAGGGGGCGCCGCTCCCGTTCAGGCACACGCGGAACGTGGCGACCGGCTCGGGAATGTTCTTGAACCGGTGTCTGCCCAGCGGCTCGAAGGCGAAGTCGAGCTTGCCGCGGACATGGTTGTGGACCGTCTGCGAGACCAGGATGCCGCCCGGCTCGCAGAGCTGCTGCAGGCGCGCTGCGATGTTGACGCCATCGCCGTAGATGTCCGCGCCGTCGACGATCACGTCGCCGAGGTTGATGCCGACGCGGAACTCCAGCCGCTGCTCGGGCGGGAACGCAGCGTTTTGCCGGCGCAGGACCTGTTGGATGTCCACCGCACAGCGGAGTGCTTCGACCACGCTCGGGAAGTCGGCCAGGACGCTGTCGCCGGCCGAGCCCACGACCCGGCCGTCATGCTCCACCACCAGCCGGTCGATGATCTCGCGGCTGGAGCGCAGGCGCAGATGCGTGCCCGCCTCGTCCTCGTGCATCTGGCGCGAGAAGCCGACCGCGTCGGCGCTCAGGATCGCGGCCAGCTTGCGCCGGCGGCCGTGCGCTGCACCTTCAGCTGTTGCGTCCGCGGGTCCGGCCACCATTCCGTGTCCCATCGACGGCGGCACGCCCGTAGCGTCCCGCGCGGCCAAGGGATAGAAAGCGCATTGGACATAGTGAGGGTTTGCGGAGGATGCCGCAATGAACCTCGACCTGAGCGCCACCTGTCGGATCCGGGGCGCCGCCGTCTGCGCCATCCTCCTGGCGGCCGCCACCGCCGCTGCGGGCGAGCGGATCAACAAGGACGCCGACAACCTCGCTATCCGCGGCTACGATACGGTCGCCTATTTCACGGAAGGCCGGCCGGTCAGGGGCAAGCCCGAATTCGCCTATGTCTGGCAGGACGCGCGATGGCAGTTCGCCAGCGCGGAGCATCGGGACCTGTTCGCGGGTGAACCCGACCGCTACGCCCCGCAGTTCGGCGGCTTCTGCACCGGAGGCGTGGGGCTGGGCCGGCTGGCACCTATCGACCCCGAGGCCTGGGTCATCGTCGATGGGCGGCTCTATCTTCACTACGATCGGGCGGGCCGGGATGAGACAGTGGCTCACCCTGACGCCCAGATTGCCGCTGCCACCGAGCAATGGAAGGAACTAGGCCGTACGCCATGAAGCAGAGGTAGGAGGCCGCTACGCGCAGCGCCGGCCGCCCGGTCGGGGAATCGGCGCCGGCACGATGATGAGCAGCCAGGTTCTACTCGGCACTCTCTCCAGACCGGCAGATGGGGGAGTCCAGGCCGGCGAAGGTGCCGGCCTCGGCGCTTGAGGTCGGCCAGAGCGAGGGCAGGTCGAGGCCGGCGAAGTCCTGCAGCTTTTCCCAAACTTGCTCGGCCGCGGTCCGGCGGGGCATGACGCGGATGTTGGCCATCATCCCAGCGTCCTCGTGCTGCACCAAGTGGCAGTGATAGACGAAGTCGCCGGCGATGATCGGGTTGGTGAACGGGATGATGATCTCGGCAATGCCGGGCTTGCCGTTCTTGGCATAGGGGATGTTGATCACGTCGCGCAGGCCGCCGCCCAGCGTCTCGTCCGGGTCGCCGGAGAAGCGCCTGACCAGGAACGCCGTCTGGTGAAGGTGGAAGACGTGGTATTCCTGGGTGAAGTTGCGCACGATCCAGCGCTCGACCTGGCCCACTCGGGTAAGCGTGTCGATCCGGTCGTCCGCGTACATCTTCTTGTTGATGAAGAAGCTGTTGCCGTCGGCGCTCTCCGAGAAGTCGACATAGCGGGTCCGGTCGACCTTCAGCTCGGCGATCTCGGCGGCGTTGGGCTGGATCAGGTCCGGGCGGGCCGGGCCGTCGTTCAGGCGCTTGAGGAAGCGCCTGGCATGGCGGGGCTCGCCGT
Organism: Geminicoccus flavidas; assembly: GCF_009806515.1. Lineage (GTDB taxonomy): Bacteria > Pseudomonadota > Alphaproteobacteria > Geminicoccales > Geminicoccaceae > Geminicoccus > Geminicoccus flavidus. Next base: position 12,609 of record NZ_WUJP01000493.1, read on the forward strand.
CGACGATGAAGGTGCCGAGCTGGACCGCGGGGTTGGGGTCGCCGGCGGGACCGGTGTTGACGTTGCGGTGGCGGAAGGCGTAGCGCCCGGCCTTTCCCGCCTCCACCACGATCGTGGCCCGCGCACCCGGCGGCAGGAAGACGTGGTCGATCCGCACCGGCTTGGCGAGCAGGTTGCCGTCGCGCTCGAGCAGCCAGACCCGGTGACCGTCCAACTGCATGTCGAAGAAGGCATCTGCGCCCAGATTACCGAGCTGCCAGACCTGGAACTCGCCGGGACGCGCGCGGATCGGCGGGTTGGCCAAGCCGTTCAGCGACTTGGCGCGCGCGTCGCCGTCCTTGAAGCCCGGGAAGGTAAAGTCCTTGAAGACCATGACCCGCCGGCGCAGCTTGGCCAGCTCCGGGTACTGGGTCTCGAACGTCCCGTCCACGATCAGCATGCCCGAGATGCCGGAGCCGATCTGGTCGTCGACATAGTGATGAACGTGGGCGTGGTACCAGTGCAGGCCCAGCGGGTGGTCGTCCGGCACGGCCACGTCGTAGCGCAGCTCGCGGCCAGGATCGATCCGCAGGAACACGTTGTCGCCGTTGGGCCGCTTAGGTGAGACGTCCATGCCGTGGAAGTGGATGTTGGTCGGCTGCGGCCGGTCGATGCCGACCTGCGACGGCCCGATCTCGTTGACTGCCTTGACCTGGATCGTGTCGCCCGGCCGGATGCGCAGGGTCGGCGCCAGGTAGCTGCCGTTGACCACGTTAGAGAGGACCTTGCGGCCGCGCACGGTGATCTCGGCGGGCCTGATCCTGAGGGTGGCGCGCAGCACCCCGTCCTGGCTGCGCAGTTCCGGCGGGTTGGGTAGGTCATCGATCGCCTGGGCGGCCTGGAGCTGGGCCGGCATTGGCTCGGGCTCGGCCGACCGGACCGGCAGGGCGCCGGACAGGAGCATGGCCGCCAGCGCGGCAGCGCAGCCCAGACCACCGGCCAGTCGCGATCGAATCATCGCCGTTCTCCGCCACCACGAGATCTGCGGGCCGAACTGTCCCTGGCCCTGCAAGGCGCGCCTGCCTGCCCAGGCTCGAAGGTGCGGCAGGTTCAGGATCGCGTCAATCAGGATCGGGACTGGCTGCCGCACTGGTCGACATTGCCGCAGACGGCCGGAGACGGAAGGTCACCGGGATGTCCGGATGCTTCATGCTTCAGGCAGGATCGTTCTACTTGACGGTGACTTGGCGCGCCCGTCTGCCTGACGCCCGGCCGAGGCGAGGGGCGATGGCCACCGGCGGCAGGCGCGCAAGGCACAGCCCCGTCGCGCGGGTACCCGGTCGGCATCTACTGGTAGTTGCAGAATGCGCTGCCGCGCCCGTCAGTGCAACGTTGCGGTGATGCCGGGCGCGTCCAGGGAGAAGGCCGGGATGCGGACGTCGAACTCCTCGCCCCGGTCGTTCACCATCTGGTAGCTGCCGAGCATCATCCCGGTGGGCGTGGTGAGCGGCGTGCCCGAGGTGTATTCGAAGGTTTCGCCGGGCTCCAGGCGCGGCTGCTCGCCGACCACGCCCTCGCCGCGCACCTCGATCATCCGGCCGCGCGCATCCGTGATCCGCCAGTGCCGGCCGAGCAGTTGCACGCGCTCGGCGCCCTGGTTGGCGATCCGGACGCGATAGCCGAACACCCAGCGCTGTTCCTCGGGCCGGGACTGGTCTTCGACGAAGAATGGCTCGACCGAGACGGCGATCGACCGGGTCGTGGCACTGTACATGGCGGCGGCCCACCCATTCTGCGATGAGGCGACAACCGGAGCTTGAGCGGCAGGTTCCCGCCTGTCCAGGACCGTCGTGCCGGTGTGGCGGCCCGGCACGTGCCGGCCGGGCGCAGGCGCAGGCGCAGGAAGATTCAGACAGGCGCGTGCATCAGAGCAGCTGAATTAAACTAGCGGTGGAATTAGGGTAGTGCTGTTCAGACATGGACGGTGGCGACATGGGCACTGATGAAGACCGGCGCGACAGTGGCCGGGCCGACGACGCGATGAAGGCGGCTTTCGCGCAGCGTCTCCTGATGGTGATGCGCGAGCGGGGCTGGACCCAGTCGGAGCTGGCCAGGCGCGCCCGGATCGGCCGCGACAATGTCAGCGGCTATATCCGCGGCAAGAACCTGCCGGGGCCGGCGATCCTCAACCGGCTGGCGGCAGCGCTGTCGGTCGGGCCGGAGGAGCTGATCCCGATGCCGGAGCAGGACATCCCGAACAGCCGCAAGGCACACGGCTTCACGCTGCGCCACCTGGCCGACGACGGCAACCGGGTCTGGCTGCAGGTCGAGCAGGCGCTGCCCTGGGACCAGGCCGAGGCGATCCTGCGCATCCTGGGCCATTCCCTGCAGCGGCCGCCGGCCGTCGAGTCGCGTGCCGCCTGAGGCGGGCCGGCCTGTTCAGAAGTGGGTCCAGCTTCGGCCGGACAGGGCTAGCGGGGCGCCGTCCGGGCCCAGCACCTCCGTCCCGCCGCCGCTGCGGATCTCGCCGATCACTGCGACCGGCACGGGCAGGTCCGCGAGCCTCGCTCGGTGGCGGGGCGGCAGGGTGAACAGGAGTTCGTAGTCGTCGCCCCCGGTGAGCGCCGCTTCCAGGGCGCCGGGCAGTGCAGTGGCGGCGGGCGAGAGCGGCAGGTCGCCGGCACGGATCAGGGCGCCGAGCTCGCCTTCAGGCCCGGAGGCCGCCAGGATGTGGCCGAGGTCGCCCAGAAGGCCGTCGGACACGTCCAGGCAGGCGCTGGCAAGGCCACGCAAGGCCTGGCCCAGCGCCAGGCGCGGCTCGGGCACCCGGTAGCGGCCGGCCAGATAGGCGGCGGCATCGGCCGGGGCGGTGATCCGGCCTTCCAGGATGGCCAGGCCGAGCGCGCCGTCGCCGAGCGTGCCGGACACGCAGACGAGGTCGCCCGACCGGGCCCCGGTCCGCGTGAGGGCAGTGCCGGCCGGGAGGCGGCCCAGCACGGTCAGCGAGAAGAACAAGGGGCCCGGCGTCGAGACGGTGTCGCCGCCCAGGAGATGAATGCCGAACCGCCGCTGGTCTTCCGCCAAGCCGGCGACGAAGCCGTCCAGCCAGCCG
>NZ_WUJP01000494.1 GCF_009806515.1 Geminicoccus flavidas
TCGGAGAGGTCCCGGCGCAGGCCGAACGCGGTGAGGTAGCCCACGGGCTCGGCCCCCATGGCGGCGAGGTCGGACAGGTTCTGGCGCAGGAGCTTCTGCGCCACCGTGCCCGGGGGATCCTCCCTGCGGAAGTGGACGGCCTCGACGATCGCATCCTTGGCGAGCACCAGCTCGGTGCCCGGCAGTTGCGCCAGCAGGGCGGCGTCGTCGGTAAGCCCGAGTGCGCCTGGACAGCCGGCCGCCAGCGGCTTGAGCAGCCGGTCGATCATCTGGAACTCGCCCTGCGCCATCCGGCAGCCTCCTCTTCAGGCTCAGACGGTCGGGCCGGCCGGGCGCAGCATCCGGGAGAGCCGGTCCAGGATCGCGTTGACGAAGCTGGGCTCGCCGCCTTCGAAGAAGCCGAACGCCAGCTCGACATATTCGTCGACCACCACGTTGGTCGGCACGTCGGAACGATGCGCCAGCTCGAACGCGGCGCAGTGCAGCAGCGCGCGCATCGGTGCCGACAACCGCTCGATCGTCCAGCCGCTGGCGAGCAGCGGGGCGATCTGCCGGTCCAGCGCATCGGCATGCTGGGCGGCACCCAGCACCACGAGCTTGAACCACTCGCGGTCGACCTCAGGGGCCGGCTCGTCGGGCAGGAACGGCTCGAACAGGGTGGAAAGCCGATGGTCGTCGAACTCGGCGGCTACCGTTGAGGGCTTCGCGCCCATCAGCTCGATCTGGTAGAGGGCCTGGATCGCGGCGAAGCGGGCGGCGCGACGCTTGGTGATTGGCTTGTTGGTCTTCTTGCGGGTCATCCTCTGAATCTGTCCCGCAACGCGATCAGGTGCAAGGCAGCGAGCGCAGCACCCCCGCCTTTGTCCATCTGGGCCGGGTCGGCCCGCACGATCGCCTGCTGCTCGTTCTCCACGGTCAGGATGCCGTTGCCGATCAGGCGCTGCTCGCGCACGGCGAGGTCGGTGATCCCGCGCGAGCTCTCATAGGCCACCGTGTCGTAATGGGTGGTCTCGCCGCGGATCACCACGCCGATGGCCACGAACCCGTCATAGCTCTTGGGCGCCAATGCGATCGCTGCCGGGATCTCAAGCGCGCCCGGGACCACCACATGCTCGACCCGGTTGACCCGGGCGCGCTCCAGCATCCGCCGCACGCCGGCCAGGAGCATGTCGTTGATGTGGGCGTGGTAGCGCGCCTCCACGATCAGGATGCGCGCGCGCGCCAGCACAGGGATGGAGAGTTGGTCGCCGCTGCCGGCCATGAAGATTCCTCAGTCGATCGCGCGGGTCTCGACGACCCGCAGCCCCCACCCGTCGAGCGCGATGATCGAACGGCCGGTGTTGGAAAGCAGGATCATGTCCTTTACGCCCAGATCCACCAGGATCTGGGCGCCAATGCCATAGACGCGCAGGTCGCCCGGCGGCGCGGCCTTCTGGCCGAGGCTGACCAGCACCCGCTCGGAGATCGCGTTGGGGGTAGGCTCGCGCAGGAGCACGACCACGCCGCGCCCGGCCCGGCCGATCTGCTCCATCGCCCGGTGGAGCTGATCGCCGCGGCCGCTCTCGCCCGCCCCCAGCAGGTCCTCCAGGATGTGGACGGAGTGCATGCGCACCAGCACCGGCCCGCCCGAGCGCACGTCGCCCTTGACCAGGGCCACGTGCTCGACCTTGTCCATCGCCGACTTGTAGACCTGCAGGCGCCACTGGCCGCCATAGCGGCTCTCGAAGCTGGTCACCACATCGCGCTCGACCAGCCGGTCGTGGCGCAGACGGTGGCTCACCAGGTCGGCGATCTTGCCGATCTTGAGGCCGTGGAGCTGGGCGAAGGCGACGAGGTCCGGCAGGCGGGCCATCGTCCCATCGTCGTTCATGATCTCGCAGATTACGCCCGCCGGGTAGAGGCCGGCCAGCCGGCAGATGTCGACCGAGGCCTCGGTATGGCCGGTGCGGACCAGCACGCCGCCTTCGCGCGCCATCAGCGGGAAGATGTGGCCGGGTGCCACCAGGTCGCGCCGGTCGGCGGCCGGATCGATGCAGACCGCGATGGTGCGTGCCCGGTCGGCCGCGGAGATCCCGGTGGTCACCCCGGTG
>NZ_WUJP01001112.1 GCF_009806515.1 Geminicoccus flavidas
GTGGTGATGCACCGGCTCCTGGACCCCTGGCGCGACGCTGACCGAGACCACCCGGATCATGTCGTCCTCGTAGAGCACCTGGTGGTGCGCGTGGGCCGCGGTCACCGCGTCGAGCTGCGGATCCCAGCTGGCCGAGTCGGTGCCGTCCATCGAGATGGTGGTCATGGTGGCGCTCCCTGTGGAAGGATCGATTCGGGCAGCCTGCGCTCAGCCGCGACCATGGCCAACGCGCCAATCTCAACCGATTGGTGGCGGAAAGTATTCACGCGTCCGCCGGTGCAAGTGGATCGCGCCGTCGCTGCAGTTGCTACGGCGCTGCTGACCTTGGCTATTTCCGTTTGGGGAATTTGGATCTTCCGACGACTATCCGAGCCGCCCCCGGTGATACATTATGGCGGATTGGAGTGGGGCATGGGGTGCGGGTACGGCCACCCGCTCAACCTAGCGGCGCTACCTGGATAGCTGCGCGCGCCGCTCCACCAGGCGGTCCAGGACCAGCTCCAGGCAGTACAGCAGCCAGGCTAACTGAAGGATAGGCCGGCCCTGCCGCCGCAGCCACGCCACCTGGGCGTGACGGGCACGCAGCCGCCATTCAGCATGCCGGATCACGCGCTCCAGCCGGGCCAGCTTCATGGTTCACCTCCCTCCGATCAACCGGCAGGCGACCATGAACCCATGGAGACCACCGCCACCCGCACCACCTCCGCTAGCGCCCCTGGCAGGGACCCTCCCTTAGCCAAGATAAGAGTGCGCCAGGGTAGCCAGCGGTGAATCCGCACACCCGCAGGGAAAGACGCGGACAGCCAGTCGGCACAACCGTCTCGACCCCCTGGCCATCCGCAGAGCGTATACTACTGCACCGCCGGCCCAACGGCATCCTTGGGATCATGCCGGTCAGTCCCATCCGGAGCAGATCTTTTTGTCACCTTAGAGCTAACCAACACTGGAACCGAGCACTCGATCGTAAGCTGGTAGCGATCATCCGCTGACGGTGCTGCTCATGCCCATTCTGCATGCCGGCGATCCGGTCATTGCCGCCCACGCCGATGCCGCGTGGCTGGCTGCTCCAAGCTTGCCCGGGCGCCTGGCCCACCTGTTCCGGACCGCCCTGGCCGAGGCCGCGCGCCTGGACGAACCGGAAGCCCGCCAGGTCCTGGTGACCGCCGGGCATGCCGCGCTCCTGCGCCAGCACGGCGTTGCCGAGCTGCAGGCCGGCGAGCTGGTGTTGGAGCTGCAAGCGGCGGTCAGGGAACGGGAGAACAGGAGCTAGGCGCAGCTCGGCGACCTTGTTCCCATGTAGAGGTGCGACATGATGGGTGATGACGTGCAGCGCGCGATCGACCTGCTCCTGCAACTGCAAAGCCAGCTCGATGGGCAGGTATCGGCCACCGAGCTGGCCGATCTGGAGCGCATCCAGCTGGCCGCCCAGGCCGAGCTGTCCACCTTGCTGCTGCGCCTAGCCGAGCAGGACGAGGACGCCGTGCCGGCTGCACAGCTCCGGCTGGACAGTGGCGGTTAGAGGCAGGCAGCCCTACGGGCGGGTATCCCTGATTACGACAAATTCGGCCGCCCGCATGGAGTGGGCGCGTGGACGGAGGCATGATCACCATCGTGCCG
>NZ_WUJP01001113.1 GCF_009806515.1 Geminicoccus flavidas
CCAGGTCTCGGCCAAAGAGCCCGATCGGTTCAGGCTCGATCCGTCACACCACATGCTGGGACCGTACATTCTACACCTATGTCGCGGCCCATGCGAAGGATGCCTCGCTGCAGGCCTTGGGCGAGGAGTCGGCCACCGAGTCGCTGGACCATGGCGTCGCGTTGCGCCGTAGGCGGCGGGTCTTCGGAGGCGGATGCAGACCGGCTGTTCCGGCGTCTGGCCGAAGAGGGACGGCAGGAGGCGGCCGGCCTGGCGAACAGGGCCGAACCAGAGCCTGCGACCATAGCCGAAGGCATCCGGATCCTGGAGCATGCCTTCGAGCGCTACTGCGACAGCGGAACGGACGCAGCAGGAAATGATTGTGAGGGAAGCACAGAGGCTGGCCGAGCGCAGCCTGCGGCGGCTATCCCTGGCGTGCCAGGCACGTGACCTGGCAGGGAGTTCATCCATGGCATGAATGCCACGGGCAAGAATTTGCCATGCCATTCGTAGCATGCAATCGGGCAAACGACCTGGGAGAGGCAGAACATGCGCATCATCGGCTGTACCATCGCTGCGGCGGCACTTGCATTGGCCTGGGGCAATGTCGCCCAGGCTCAGGATGCCGCGGCGGGGGAGAAGACCTTCAAGCGCTTCTGCGCTGTCTGCCACACCGTCGAGCCGGGCAAGAACCGGGTCGGGCCTACCCTGCACGGAGTCTCCGGTCGGACCGCGGGCAGCGTGGAGAATTTCAAGTATTCAGACGCGATGAAAGAGGTCGGCTGGACCTGGGATCAGGAACACCTCGACACCTATCTGGCGAACCCCAAGCAGGCCATTCCAGGCAACAAGATGATCTTCGCCGGCGTCAAGAAGGAAGACGACCGAAAGAACCTGATCGCCTACCTCGAGACCGTGAAGTAAGGCCGGCAGCGACAGCTTCAGCTTTGTGAATGGACCGACCGGAGGCGGGCGAACGACCGCCTCCGGTCATTGTTCCAAAGGTCCCTCGTGTGCCTCCCCAGGAGACCGCCGCGAAACCCTAGCCTTAACCGTGTGGCTGTGATTCGGATCCTAGTCAGGCGGATCGAAGACGGCCGATGGTGCGCAAGGCGGTGGGGCAGGTGAGCTTGGTGGAGGCCCTGCTGCCCACAGCGTATGGCAGTAACCAGCGCCTGGATCTACCACAACCGCAACAGGATCGAGCGTCTGTGGGCCGGGCTCAAGGTGTCCTCTTAACCTCCTTGTCTGACGAACTGCTCGACGGTTTCCCAGGGCCGCCTTCCGTGGTTGCGGTAGCCGAGGTGCGGCCGCTCATGGTTGTAGTGGACGAGCCAGGGATCGAGATCGGCCTGTAGCGCCTCGACACTCTCGAACAGCTTGGCGTGCATCGCCGGCCGGAAAAACTCCTCCAGCACGGTTCCGTTGAAGCGCTAGGTGTTTGGTCCCGCGGAGTAGTGGCCGGGTGGCTGGTGAAGAAGCTCAGGCTCTTGCTGCCAG
>NZ_WUJP01001114.1 GCF_009806515.1 Geminicoccus flavidas
CCTGGGACGTGGTGGAAGCCCTGTTCCCCGCTGGTGTGGTGGGTTCGATGTTCGCGGCCTATGGCCGGCTGCTGGAACGGCTGGCCTCGGGCGAGGGCTGGTCGGGCGGGGTGGATGCGGCGGTGGCCGTCCCGCCACGGCCGGCCCCGGCGGTGGCCTTTGCGCCCGAGCCGCTGTTCGCCGGCTTCCTGCGCCAGGCGTCCCAGGCACCAGAGCGACCCGCCGTGATCGACGGTGCCGGTGCCATGAGCTTTGGCGAGCTTGCCCGGATCTCGGGCGTGGCCGCCGGCCGGCTCTTGGCGCTGGGGGCAGGGCCGGAGCGCGTGGTGGCGGTGGATCTGCCTAAGTCCTGGCAGCAGGCGGCGGCGACCCTGGGGGTGGTGCGCTCTGGTGCTGCCTATCTGCCGCTCGATCCTAGCCTGCCGCCAGCCAGACGTACGGCGCTGGTGGCGGCCACGAATGCGCTCGAGCTGGACTGGCCGGCCCTGCTGGACGGACAGGGTGAAGTGCCGGACCTGCCTTCGGTGGATCCGGCCAGCCTGGCCTATGTGATCTTCACCTCCGGCTCCACCGGCCAGCCCAAGGGCGTGATGGTCGAGCATGGGGCGGCGCTGAACACCATCCTGGACATCCACCGGCGCTGGCAGGTCGGGCGGGACGACCGGGTGCTGGGCCTCTCCGCGCTCAACTTCGACCTGTCGGTCTACGACCTGTTCGGCCTGCCAGGGGTGGGTGGGGCGCTGGTGCTGCCGGACGAGGCCGAGCGCCGTGATCCGGCTGCCTGGGCGGAGCTGATCACCCGGCACCGGGTGACGCTCTGGAACACGGTGCCGGCTTTGGCGGCGATGTTGGCCGAGCATGGCCTGCCGGCAGACCATCCGCTCCGCCTGTTCCTGCTCTCGGGCGACTGGATCCCCTTGGAGCTGGTGCCGAAGCTCCGCGCCCTGGCGCCAAAGGCGGAGCTGGTGTCGCTGGGTGGGGCCACCGAAGCCTCGATCTGGTCGATCTTCCACCCGATCGGTGAGCTGGACCCAGCCTGGAGCTCGGTGCCCTATGGCAAGCCCTTGGCCAACCAGGTGATGCAGGTGGTCAACTCGCGCGGTCAGCCCTGCCCGGACTGGGTGGTGGGCGAGATCGAGATCGGCGGGATCGGGCTGGCGCGCGGCTATTTCGGTGATCCGGCGCGTACCAACGAGCGCTTCCGCACCGACCCTCTCACCGGCGAGCGGCGCTACCGCACCGGCGATCTCGGCCGGTTCCGCGAGGGCGGGCTGATCGAGTTTTTGGGCCGCGAGGACTTCCAGGTGAAGGTGCAAGGCCACCGGATCGAGCTGGGCGAGATCGAGGCGCAGCTCATCCAGCACCCGGCGGTGCGCCAGGCCGTGGCCGCCGCCCTGCCTGCCCCCGGCCAGCCCCATGCCAAGACCCTCCATGCCTTCGTCGTGCCGGAGGAGGCCGGGG
>NZ_WUJP01001115.1 GCF_009806515.1 Geminicoccus flavidas
TTCATCTGCCAGGTCTCGGCCAAAGAGCCCGATCGGTTCAGGCTCGATCCGTCACACCACATGCTGGGAACATGCACCTTGGACTTGCACCGAGAAAGTGGAGAGCTCTTCTGAGGAAAGAAGAGCATTTCATGGGCAAGCCGCAGCGCCGGTTCGGGAAGGAATTCGAGGCTGAGGCCGTCCGTCTGGTGGAGACGAGCGGGCGCACGCAAAGGGAGATCGCCGAGGACCTTGGCGTCGGCCTTTCGACGCTGCGTCGGTGGCTCGACAAGCGCCGGGAGCGGGAGTTGGAGGCGCCGCCGCCCGGACGGCAGGAGGATCTGACGGCCGAGCTGAGGCGGCTGCGGCGCGAGAACGAGATCCTGCGGCAGGAACACGAGATCCTGAAGAGGGCTGCGACTTTCTCGCCAAGGAGGGAAGTCGATGAGGTTTCGTCTCATCGATGCGGCGAAGAAGGAGTTCCCCGTGCAGCGCCCATGCAAGGTTCTCGGCGTTAGTCCAAGCGGTTACTTCGTCTGCACGGAGCGTCCGACCTGCCGTCGGCAGCGCGACGACATGGTGCTGCTTGCGCATGTCCGCTCAGCCTTCGCCCTATCCAGCGGGACCTATGGCAGCCCGCGCATGACGTACGAACTTCGCGACAATGGGCTTGCCATTGGTCGCCGCCGCGTTGCCCGGCTGATGCGCGAGAACGGGCTCAAGGCTCGGCAGAAGCGACGGTTCAAGCGCAGCACCGACAGCTGCATGCCTTTCCGACCGCGCCGAACCACCTGGACCAGGGCTTCACCACCACGGGCCCGAACCAGAAGTGGGGCGCCGACATTTCCTATGTCTGGACCCTAGAGGGCTGGCTGTCTCGCCGTCATCATCGACCTGTTCGCCCGGCGTCTCATCGGTTGGGCGGTCAGCGGCCGCCTGCACAAGGAACTGGCATTGTTGGCCCTACGCCGGGCCATCGCCGTGCGGCGTCCTGCCGCCGGGCTCATTCACCATGCGGACCGCGGCAGCCAATACTGCTCCCTCGACTACCAGGCCGAGCTGAGGAAGAACGGCATCCTGATCTCGATGTCGGGCAAGGGAAACTGCTTCGACAACGCCATGGTCGAGACGTTCTTCAAGACGCTGAAGGCCGAACTCGTCTGGCGCACCGTCTTCCAGAGCCGGGCAGAAGTGACCGCCGCCATCGCCCGCTACATTGACGGCTTCTACAATCCCGTCCGGCGCCATTCGGCGCTCGACTTCAGCAGCCCCGCTTCAGTTCGAGACGCAGGCCACGTAAACCGAAACACTCTCCACTTCCCCGGGGCAAGTCCAGATCGCCCGATTGCCTGACACGGACGGTGCGAAGACCAAGCGCTCCCGGCTCAAGAGCTATCCGATCGGCTTCTTCCGCCTCGACATCGCCGAGGTCCATACCGAGCAGGGCCGCCTCTACCTGTTCGTTGCTGTCGACCGGACCTC
>NZ_WUJP01001116.1 GCF_009806515.1 Geminicoccus flavidas
GAGAAGGGCACGCCCTATGCCGAGCTGGGCCTGGGTGATCCCTCCCTCAGCGACGAGCAACTCGTCGACGCGATGCTGGCCCATCCCATCCTGATCAACCGGCCGATCGTGGTCACCCCGCTCGGGGTGAAGCTCTGCCGGCCGTCCGAGCTGGTGCTCGACATCCTGCCGAACCCGCAGCGCGGCGCGTTTGCCAAGGAGGATGGCGAACAGGTCGTCGCCGCCGACGGTCGCCGCCTCGCCTGATCTCCTGCCAGGAAAGCGTCCCATGGCCTCGCCAGCGCCGGCCTCCCGGCTCTCCTTTCTCGACCGCTACCTGACCGTCTGGATCTTCGCCGCCATGGCGCTGGGCGTGCTGCTCGGCACCCTGTTCGACGGGCTGCCGGCCGCCCTCGACCGGCTTTCGGCGGGCACCACCAACATCCCGATCGCCATCGGCCTGATCCTGATGATGTACCCGCCGCTGGCGAAGGTGCGCTACGAGGAGCTGCACCAGGTGTTTGCCGACAGGCGGGTGCTGGCCCTGTCCCTGGTCCAGAACTGGCTGATCGGGCCGGTGCTGATGTTCGTACTGGCGGTGATCTTCCTGCGCGACCAGCCGGAATACATGACTGGCCTGATCCTGATCGGCCTGGCCCGCTGCATCGCGATGGTGCTGGTCTGGAACCAGCTCGCCCGCGGCGACAACCAGTATGTCGCCGGGCTGGTCGCGTTCAACTCGATCTTCCAGATCCTGTTCTTCAGCGTCTATGCCTGGGTCTTCCTGACCGTCCTGCCGCCCTTGTTCGGCCTGGAAGGCAGCGTGATCGATGTCGGCTTCTGGACGATTGCCGAGGCGGTGCTGATCTATCTGGGCATCCCGTTCCTGGCGGGCTTTTTGACCCGGCGCATCCTGGTCGCCCGCAACGGCCGGGCTTGGTACGAGCGGGAGTTCCTGCCGCGGATCGGGCCGGTCACGCTGGCGGCGCTGCTGTTCACCATCGTCGCGATGTTCAGCCTGAAGGGCGGCGATCTGGTCCGGCTGCCGCTCGACGCGCTCCGGATCGCCATCCCGCTCTCGCTCTACTTCCTGATCCAGTTCGCGGTCAGCTTCGCCATGGGCAGGCTGATCGAGGCGGACTACCCGCGCACCACCGCGATCGCGTTCACGGCCGCCGGCAACAATTTCGAGCTGGCCATCGCGGTGGCCATCGCTGCCTTCGGCCTGGCCTCGCCGGTGGCCTTCGCCGCGGTGATCGGCCCGCTGGTCGAGGTGCCGGTGCTGATCCTGCTGGTGCACGTGGCTCTCCGCCTGGGCCAGCGCTTCTTCCCCCGAGACCGGGCCGTCTACGCGGCCGGCAAGGCATGACCATGCGCCTGCGCGACCTTCCCGACCCAGACCATCTGCCGGCCCTGGACATGGCCTGTGCCTGCCCGCGCCCGGG
>NZ_WUJP01001117.1 GCF_009806515.1 Geminicoccus flavidas
CTCAAGCCTTGCAGGCGCTGGTGTAGGCGACGGAGCCGTATTCGCCGGCATAGCTCTTGGTATAGGGCCACCAGTCCCTCTTGCCGTCCCAGGCATCCCAGCCGCCGCCCTTCTTGACCGAGCCCCAGATGGCGATGCCGTCGCTCAGGCCGTAGATGGTGTTGAGCTGCAGCTCCCAGTACTTGATCGGCAGGTATTCGGTGCCCTTGCCCAGCATGGTGTCGTGGTATTGCGGCCAGACGAACGGGATCACCGGCTTGCCGTACTTGCGCGCCTCCGCGATGTTGGCCTTGGCAAAGGTCGCCCAGTGGTCGCGGTTCTCGGTGATGGTGTAGAGCGAGGGGAACACCACGTCGACCTCGGCGGCCAGGCGGCGCATCTGCTCGTTCTGGCCCATCCACTTGTTCCAGCGCTCGGGCTGGGCGGCCTTTTGCACCGGGGCCAGGAAGTCGCGGATCGGCAAGAGCATGTAGAAGCCGAACTTCATCTTGGTGTTGCCGGCCGCGCGCACGCCGCCCTTGATGGTCCGGATCACGGTGATGAGCTTGTCCATCTCGGTGATCGGGTCCCAGTGCTCGATGTCGATCACCACGTACTGCTTGTTCTCCTTGAGCAGTGCCGGGACGACCTTGTTCTGCAGGTGGGCGACGTTGGGCACATCGCGCGAGCCGCTGCCGAACAGTTCCTCCACGTAGAGGATCCGCATGAACTCGCTGAGGCCACAGTTGGCGAAGGACGAGGGCATGCCGGTATAGCGGAAGCCGCGATAGAACTTGAAGTAGGGCTTCTTGGCCACCGGCGGCGGGGCGGTCACCGCATCCTCGGGGAACTTGGCCGCCACCGCCTTGGCATAGGCGTCCACGTAGGCGTCGGTGACCCGGTTCTTGTCCCGGTAATATTCGTACTCGGCCTGCTTGGCAGCCGAATACTTGCCCTCTTCCTTAAGCACAGTGAGGCGGTAGCGCCAGCCGGACTTCTCGATAGGCGTAGCACCCAGGATCGGGTCGATGCTGGGGTCGCTGGGCAGCGGGTTGGGGGTGGGCCCGGTCGCCAGGGGCGTGCCGAACTGGGCCGAGACCGCGGCGGCATAGGCCACCACCCACTCGTCGGTGAGGTTGTACTGTTTCAGATAGGCCAGATACTGCTCGGCCTTGAAGCTGTTGGTCTGGCCGGCGGCGCGGATCAGCACCAGGTTGTAGCGCCAGCCAGTATTGGCGATCGGTACATTGCCCAGATTGACGGCAGTCTGAGCCGGGGCAGGAGCAGCAGAGAACAGGGCGCAAGCCAGCACAGCCGCGGCAAGAACTGCCGCGCCTCGGACGCGAACCATGGACACCTCAATGGATTGATGAGGAAG
>NZ_WUJP01001118.1 GCF_009806515.1 Geminicoccus flavidas
CAGCACCGCCCACTGCCCATCCGTCAGCACCCCCGTCATCCGATCCATCCGCTGCTCGAGGCATAGCAGACGGGAACGGACTTCAGGAGCTAACGGGACCTAGCAGGTAGGCAGCTGAGGTTGCTGCCGCAGTGTGGGCAGGGGGTCCAGGCGCGGTGGAACAGCTCGACCAGCCGTTGTCGGACGGCGGGCAAGCTTGGCTTGGGCGGTGGCCCTGCGGGTTTAGCTTCCTTGCTTTTCCCCCCGCTCCTTGCGGCGGAGGTGCTGGAGGAAACAAAAGGCGATCATGGTTATGAGCGCGTGGCGGTGCAGGCCGGTCCAAGAACGCCGTTCGCAATGGTCGAGACCGAGTTCCTTCTTCATCTGCTGGTGGCCCTGCTCGTAGATCCAACGGGCTTTGATCGCGGCCGCCAGCTCCTCGAGCGTCGCATCATCCGGGAGGTTGGCGAGGTAATACTTGCGCTCACCGGAACTGCGGTGCTCGCCCACCAGCCAGACCTCCTCACTTGGCAGATGACGACCCTGCCTGATCTGCTCGCCCTCTGCCGAGCGCACGCGCATGGCGGCAAACGCGGCCATGCGTGGAGCTTTCGTTCCCCGCCGCCACGAGATGCGGCGCCATTCGGCACCAGCCAGCGCCTGTTCGGCCAAGCCGCACTTGCTCAGGCCAGAGCGGAAGGCAGCGCTGACGCCATAGCCGGCGTCGGCCACCACACAGCCAAAGCGAGCGCCGGCGGCGATGACGCATCGATCTCGAGGAGCGCGATGTCGGTCTTCGGCAAACCACGCTGCTGCTCTGCCGGGATACCGGCCTCGGTGCAGCGAGCCGCATCGGCAGCCCAGACCTCCGGCAAGAAGAGGTGCAGACCCAGCGGTACGGGGACCTCGTCCCTGGCCAAGATAAGCGAAACGAGAACCTGTCCAGCCGGCTCAAGAACTGGCGCCGCATCGCCACCCGCTACGACCGCCTCGCCCGGAACTACCTGGCTGCCCCCGCACTCGTTGCCATCGCTTCAGCCTGGGCTGAATGAGTTCCCTACCTAGGTGTACCGCACCAGGATGAGGTGTGACGGGTCGAGCCTGAACCAATCGGGCTCTTTGGCCGAGAC
>NZ_WUJP01001119.1 GCF_009806515.1 Geminicoccus flavidas
CGGTGTAGGGACGAGCGAGTGAGGTGCGGGATGGTCGGCTGCAGGCTGTAAAGGCAGTCGTCCAGCGGCGGCAGGGTGTGCCAGCGGAAGGCGACGATGATGGTCTCTTCCTGTGGCGTCAGCACCGTCGAGCGAACTTGCTTTGGCCCCATGGGCGCGTCCGCGGTCGTCTTTCGCTTGCGCCACTTCTGGATCGTGGCCGGGCTGACGCCATAGCGCCTGGCCAGCGCCCTCACGCTCTCTTGACGTAGCTGGATCGCGCAATGGACCGCCTCGGTCGTACGGGCGCTTCGATGAAGAACTTGGCCCATAGTGCGTCCCTTGCCGCATGGTGATCCACTGTACCACCACACTGCAGGATCAAACACCTAGGGGAGCATTCAACGGGCTGCGCTACCTGGTCAGCCATAGCGTAGCCTGGTGCGTGGCTGCTTCGAGATGCTGGCGCACGAGCTGCGCGCCGTGCTGCGCCTGACCTGGGCGGCGCGGCGGAACCGTCCGTGGCCGTGCTGGACAGCCGATCGCTCTGCCCAGTTCCTGGGAGCGACGGCAGGGCCGCCTGTGGTGGGCACCAGCGTACGGGAGTTGCGAAGCTGCACTGCGCAGTGATGCGCTTGGCCACCTGCTGGCACTGCACGTCACGCCTGCCCATGCCGCTGATCGCGCAGCGGTGGCGACCCTGGCTGAGACCGTCCGGGACGCGATCAACCAGAACGTGGCTCTGGCCCAGGTCAAGGCTGCGCCGGCGAGCAATCCGCCCAGGCTGCCCGCACGGATAGGATCACCCTTCAGGTCGTCAAACTGCCTAAAGCAACCGCAGCTTCAGCCTCCTGCCCAGGTGGCCTCGGCGGTCTCGGTGGCCGAGCGCTCGTTTGCATGGTTCGCCCGCTTTCGCCGCCTCGCCCGCGACTACGAGCGACTGCCAGAAACCTTGGCAGGCCTGCACATGGCCGCCTTCCTCATCCTGCTGCTCAGGCGTGCGGCGGAACTCGCCGGCAGTACGTAGCCACTAGGCCCCGTTAGTTCTTGAGCCAGTCGAGGGAGGCAGCGAGGCAGAGGACGCCCATGAAGGAGCGGG
>NZ_WUJP01001120.1 GCF_009806515.1 Geminicoccus flavidas
CTTGAAGTGAATGTTCAGGCCGTGCGCGAACATCAGCGCAGCGCCCTGCTTCATGTTGGCGGCGAGCTCGGTCTAGCGACTTTACCGACAGTCAGTAAGCCAGCTCGACGGCCCCCAAGTGCTTTGGCAGGCTTTTCCGGGAGCTCCTCTCAAACGGGGGTTTCCCGAAATTCATTTCGCACCTGCGTGCATGTGACAGAACCTGCGGTCTGGAAGCCCTTTCGTTGTAGGGATTTAACCCCTTACCCCTCTTCCGTCAGGCTGTAGGAAAGGTCTGCTCTTTCTTGCGCTTCTATTGGACTTTCAGGTGAGTGCGGGGGCAGCGACTAGGGTCTGTTAGCTCCTGATCATTCTTCCCATCTGCGGCATGAACAACGGATGGGATGGCTGATGACGGGTGGGCTGACGGATGGACAATAGGCGGTGCTGGCGGCCTTGATCGAGGCGTGCCGCCCGCACCACAAGACCCAGCACCACGACCTGCGGCGCACGATCGAGGCGATCATCTGGCGCTGCCAGAACGGGGCGAAGTGGCGCAGCCTGCCGGCCGAGTACAGCCCTTAGTGGATGGCGGCCCAGACCTTCATCCGCCTTCGGCGACCTGCTGGCCGCCGCTCCGCTGGAGACCGGGTCAGCCGTCTGCTGACGGCTGATGGGGCAAGCTCGGTGTGTGGGAACGGCGGCTGGCCATGGCGCAGGAGCATGGCGTGCAGCTCGGCACGACCTTCTTGGACGGCAGCACCATCCGGGCGCACCGACAAGCGGCCGGTGTG
>NZ_WUJP01001121.1 GCF_009806515.1 Geminicoccus flavidas
CCACCCTGCGAGGAGCTGCTCCGAGGGTCTGGTTGGCCAAAGGCATGGCAAGCGGTGGGCTGGCGGCGCTGGTCATACCGGCCCGCGCCCTTCGCGCAATCTTGCCGGCCACCGGACGGCGCCATCCTGCCCGGCACGAGCCGGATCGGCTTGGCGCTCTGCGTTCTGCGGGCGATCGCCCACGTCCTGGCCGGCTTCTTCGCCTGCCGAGGCCGCCCCTTTGGCCGGCAGGCGGCGCTCGAGGCCTCCGCCGGCTGCTGCTGCGCAGATCGGGATCCTGCGCGGCCCTGACGTGGAAAAGGACGGGGGCAGTGCCTGGCGCCTGAGCCACATCCGTGCGCATGCCCGGCGAGCTCATGGGGGTGCGCCACCGCGCATGGGGCATGAGCCCCCGGGCGGCTCGGCTTGTCGCGCCAAGAGACCCGGCCGCGTCACCCGCAGAGCAGCCCGGCCAGGGCCGCATGCGAACCAGCAGCCTGGGGCTGAGGCGCGCTGCCATCGCACGCGCCCATCCGGACCAGCATCGGCAGCCATGGTGCCAGGATGAGGCCAGGGTCGGCCAACAAGGGCCGGACCCGCCATCATCGGTCCGGACGCGGGAGGTGCCCAGCGGGTCCTGCCGGCCAGCGCCTGGCCCGCCTCTGTCGGCTCGCCGTCTGCCCGCCAGGATCTGCTCAGGCCTTCACTCGCCTTGCCCGACGCCGGCACCCAGGCGATGGGCCTGTTCCCGAACGGCGGCGCCCGCGCAGCTCGAGCCCGGCAGCCATGCCGTCCTCGTCCTGGACCAGGCCGGCTGGCCCAACACCAGGCGGCTGCAGGCGCCCGCGAACATCACCCGGCTGCCGCTGCCGCCCGGCAGCCCTCCGGCGCAGTCCGGTCGAGCGGGCCTGGCTCTGTTGGCGCAAGCGCTTCCGTCTTGCACCGCGTGCGCAAACGGCGGCCAGCCCATCCTGGATGCCGCCTGCCCGTCCCAAAGGCGCTCACGGCCCAAACCGGCAGGCGCACCAGCCTCACCGCCTATCCCTGCCTGAGCAGGGCAGGACTTCAGGGAGGTGGTAT
>NZ_WUJP01000523.1 GCF_009806515.1 Geminicoccus flavidas
CTCGGCCAGCATCTTGCCGATCTCGACATCGCCATTGGCCGAGATGGTGCCGACCTGCGCGATCTCCTCGCTGGTGGTCACCTTCTTCGCCCGGGCCTTCAGGTCGGCGACCACGGCCTCGACGGCCAGATCGATGCCGCGCTTCAGGTCCATCGGGTTCATGCCGGCGGCAACCGACTTGGCGCCCTCGCGGACGATGGCAGCAGCCAGGACCGTGGCGGTCGTGGTGCCGTCACCGGCGATGTCGTTGGTCTTCGAGGCCACCTCGCGCACCATCTGCGCGCCCATGTTCTCGAACTTGTCCGAGAGCTCGACCTCCTTCGCGACCGTCACACCGTCCTTGGTGATGCGGGGCGCGCCGAAGCTCTTCTCGATGACCACGTTGCGGCCCTTGGGGCCGAGCGTGACCTTCACCGCATTGGCGAGGATCTCGACGCCGCGCAGCATCTTGTTGCGCGCCTCGGTCGAGAACTTGACGTCTTTGGCAGCCATGTTCGTCTTACCTGAGTGAATTGATGGGATTGAGCGACGGGAAGGCTCAGGCGGCCTTCTTCACCGAACCGGCATCGTCGAGGATGCCCAGAATGTCGCTTTCCTTCATGATCAGCAGATCGTCGCCGTCGATCTTGACCTCGGTGCCCGACCACTTGCCGAACAGCACCTTGTCGCCGACCTTAACGTCGAGGGCGTTCACCTTACCGCTCTCGTCACGAGCACCTGGGCCGACCGCCACGATCTCGCCCTGCTGGGGCTTCTCCTTGGCGGTGTCCGGGATGATGATCCCGCCCTTGCTCTTCTCTTCACCCTCAAGACGACGAACGACCACCCGGTCGTGCAGCGGACGAAAGCCCATGCCATCGATCTCCATGCTGGAGGAATGTATTTGTTAGCACTCTCCATGGGTGAGTGCCAACGTCGCTCCGTCACTTAGAGAAGCGTTGCGCGGCTTTCAAGAGGGTTGCTCGCGCTTTGGCAGCACTTTCACGTGTCTGCTGCTAACTTTCTGAAAAACCACGAGAAAATTCAGGAAAGCTTGACGGCGGTCAAGGGTTTGTCACACTTCGTCCGACCCCTCCGCGGCGGTCGCGGAGGAGCAAGCGGACGGACCGACCATGGCCGGGCAAGCACTCTCGCCCCTCGAGCTGCAGCTCAGGGGCTACCGCATCGCCACCGCCGAGATCCTCTACCGGATGCCGGATCACCCGAGCCTGATCCAGACCTTCATCTGGCAGCACTACGACATCGCACCCCGCTACCCGGAACTGACGAAGTTTCTCGACTTCTGGGAAAAGAACATCGAGGGCCCGCTGGTCGAGGTCAGGGTCGGCCGCAGCGAGCTGATCCGCCCGCAGGGCTGGCGACAGGGTCCGGAGTTCCACCTCCACTGATCCAGATCACCGCGGATCCGGCTGGGCACCGATCCGGGACCTGCCCGAACGGCATGTGAGGAGGCTGGCGGGCGTTTCAACGACGCCCGATGGGATTCTCCGGCGATTCACGCAGCTTTAACCGTTCGGCGGCTATCATCGCGGCATCTGGTCACGGGGCGGAGGATCCAGGATGCCGGTTGAACTGGTCGGGTGGCTCGGCAGCATCGCCGGGCCTGCATACTGCAAGGCCCCCTGCTGCAAGGCCCGATGACGACCTCCCCGACCAGATCCCGCGCGCCGAGATCCCCTGCCATGCCCGGCTTCGCTGCCATGCGCAGCCTGTCGGCCGGCGCGGAGCGGCTCATGCGCTACCTGCTCGCTGCCCTGCTGGTGACCGCGGGCCTGCCGGTGCTGGGCGCGCTGGTGCCGAACGCATCCGCCGAGCTCGACCTCCTGGCCCAGTTCCTCGTGCAGGGCTTGGCACTGGCCGCCCTCGTCCTGCTCATGAGCCTCCTCACCCGGCGGCGGCGCGGGGTGCTGGCGGCGCTGGCGCTGCTCCTGGCCGGGGGGCTCGTGCTGGCACCCCATCTGGGCCTGGGCCGCCTGGTGCTCGATGCCCGCGCCCACTGGGCGGGCGCGGACCGCCCAGTGCCGCCGGTCCATCTCTATTTCCACAATGTCTGGGCAGCCAACAGCGACCTGGCCACCACCTTCGCCCAGGCCCGGGCCAGCGATGCCGACGTCCTCCTGTTCGCCGAGAGCGGCCCCGCCCGCTGGCGCCGCCTCGTACCTCTGTTCGATAGCCACCCCCACCACATCTCGTGCGCCGGGCGGAGCGAGTGCGACCTGACCCTCCTTTCCCGCCTGCCCATCGATGATCAGGTGACGTTCCACGACCGGCAGAGCGGCGGGCGCGGGATCGCGGCCACGGTCGATGGCGGTGCGGCCGGCCGGTTGCGGGTGGTGAGCATCCACCTGGCCCGGCCGATCCGGCCCGAGAGCCTGGACGTGCAGTTGCGCCAGGTCGAGGCGCTGCTCCGCTCCGACCTGTTCCGCGCGGACCTGCCGACCGTGCTGATCGGCGACTTCAACGCGGTGCCCTGGGCCACCGTGGTCGGCAGGTTCGCGAACGGCCTCCAGCTCCGCCCGGCCGGCGGCATCGAGGGGAGCTGGCCGGCCTTCTTGCCCGGGCCGCTGCGGATCCGGATCGACCAAGCCCTGGTCTCGCCTGAGATCGCGGTGCGGGCCCAGCGGCTGGAGCAGGGCGGCGGCTCCGACCATCGTGCCCTGTCGCTGCATGTGGGCGGACGCGGCTGAGCCGGGCGGAGGGGGAGGAATGCGGCCGAATCCCCAGCTCTCCGGAAAAAATGTACCAGGCGTACCGGCGTGTTCCTCCGGCTCTTTGCACTTCCGGTGCTTCCTGGTAGCTGGCTGAACCTCGGGAAGCGCGCAGCCTGTCGCCCTCGGCGCTAGCAGCAGGGCCGTGGCAGGAGGATCCTGCGTGCCCCCGAAGAGGTGGCGGGCAGCAAGGGGCCGGATCGGGCCCGGCGCATCCGCCGGAACGAGCCTGCGATCGGAAGTTTGTCGATGTCGAACAGTCCCAGCGGACCTCAGGACGTGGTGCCGCCCGGCAAGGTCGTGAACGGCACCAACGGCAACGACCTCCTGCAGGGCGGCCGGGGCAATGATTACCTGCGCGGCTTCGGCGGTGCCGACCGGATGCTCGGCGGCGACGGCGACGACCGGCTGATCGGCGACGACGGCAACGACAACATGATCGGCGGCGCCGGGGACGACGTGATCCTGGGCGGTGCCGGCGATGACCGGATCGCTGGGTCGGCCGGCAAGGACATCCTGGATGGCGGGCTGGGCCTGGATTACCTGGACTACGAGCGGGAGAACGGTCGGGTCCAGGTCAACGCCGCGACCGGCGTCGCCGTGGATGGCACCGGCGGCATCGACACGATCAGCAATTTCGAGGTGATCGTCGGCTCGCGCTTCGACGACACGATCGTCGGCTCGGCCCGCGACGAGGTGATCGTGATCCGGCGCGGCGGCAACGACTCGGCCGACGGCGGCGGCGGCCACGACACCCTCAACCTGTTCGTCCCCGACGCCACCGTGGTCGACCTCGCCGCCGGGACCTGGAGCTATGGCAGCACGGCCGGGACGGCCCGCAACTTCGAGCACCTGATCACCGGCAGCGGTGGCGACGACATCCAGGGCTCGGCGGTGGGCGAGTTCATCAACAGCGCTGGCGGCGATGACTTCGTCCAGGCCGGGGCCGGCAACGACCGAGTCGACGGTGCGGCGGGCGACGACATGATCTTCGGCGAGGCCGGCAACGACACGCTGGTGGGTGGGCCGGGCGACGACGAGCTCTATGGCGACGAGGGCGACGACACGCTGATCGCCCAGCTCGGCGAGGACTGGCTCTCCGGCGGGGCCGGTGCGGATCGCCTGTTCGGCGGCGAGGGCGCGGACAGCCTGTTCGGCGACGACGGCAACGACCGCCTGGTCGGCGAGGGCGGCAACGATTCGCTCTATGGCGGCGATGGCGACGACGTGCTGACCGGCGGCGCGGGCGACGACGAGTTCATCCGCTACGAGAATGGCGGCCGCGACATCATCACCGACTTCGGCACCGGCAACGACCGGCTGTTCGTGCTGGGCGAGGGGGTGAGCAACTTCGCCCAGTTCCAGTCCAAGGCCAGCCAGAGCGGCAGCGACGTGCTGGTCACCTTCGCCCCCGGCCAGACCATCCTGCTCCAGGGCATCGTCCTGGCCGACCTGACCGCCAGCAACGTGGTGGTCGGCTGAGCCAGGGCCTCGCGGGGATGCGGGCCGGCGGCGCGGCGAGCCCGGCAACGGGCACCGGCTCGGCTCTGCGTGTCCCCAGCGAGCGCTCGCACGTCATCGGGCACGGCAGAAGGCTCGGACGCCCGCGGCGAATGGCGCTGCACGGGGTCCTGCCGGCGCACGGAGCGACCGATCCGCAGCCGGTTGGCTGGAAGCAGCCCGAGAAGGCGGCGTAGGCAAGCGACAGGGGTGCAGGACACCCTGAGCTCGCACTGCCCTGCCCCGACTGGCGGGCACCTGCGTCGCCTTCGAGCCCAGCCAACTCGGGGCAACGTGCCGCAGCCAGCGTCCGCCCATGCCGACGCCCCGACGGAGATGGCGGAACCACGCCTAGGCTCTTGAACCCGGTGGCATCCGCCGTCATTCACCAGAGGGCACGCGCCAAGACCAGGGAGACAGCGCCATGGCCACCGTCCGCCCACGCCGTTCGGTGCTCTACATGCCCGGCAGCAACGCCCGGGCGCTGGAAAAGGCCAAGACGCTCGCTGCGGACGCGCTGATCCTGGACCTCGAGGACAGCGTGGCGCCCGACGCCAAGGAGGCCGCGCGCGCGCTGGTGGCCCAGACGGTCGCGGCCGGCGGCTATGGCCATCGTGAGCTGATCGTGCGGGTCAACGGCCTCGACACGCCCTGGGGCCATGCCGACCTGGTGGATGCCGCCACCATGGGGGTGGACGGCGTCCTCCTGCCCAAGGTGTCGGACGTCGAGCTGGTGCGCCGCGCCGTCGAGATCCTGGACGGTGCCGGCGGGGCGCCCGACCTGCCGGTCTGGTGCATGATGGAAACCGCGCGCGGCATGTTCCAGGTCGACCGGATCGCCGATCACCCGCGGGTCACCTGCCTGGTCATGGGCACGTCCGACCTAGCCAAGGAGCTCCACGCGGCCCACACCCCGCTCCGGCTGCCGATGATCACCTCGCTGGGCCTGTGCATGCTGGCCGCGCGGGCAGCCGGCATCTCAATCGTGGACGGGGTCAGCCTCGACCTGCAGGACGAGGAGGGCTTCCGCCAGGCCTGCCGGCAGGGGGCGGAGCTGGGCTTCGACGGCAAGACCCTGATCCACCCCAAGCAGCTCGATGCCGCCAACGAGGCCTTCGCCCCCTCGCCCGAGGCGGTCGAGCGGGCCCATCGCATGATCTCGGCCTTCGAGGAGGCCCGCGCCGCGGGCAAGGGCGTGGTGGTGGTCGATGGCAAGCTGGTCGAGAACCTT
Source organism: Geminicoccus flavidas (assembly GCF_009806515.1). Taxonomy (GTDB): domain Bacteria; phylum Pseudomonadota; class Alphaproteobacteria; order Geminicoccales; family Geminicoccaceae; genus Geminicoccus; species Geminicoccus flavidus. The sequence continues at coordinate 5,440 of NZ_WUJP01000523.1, forward strand.
CATGTCGCCGAGGCCAAGCGCATGGTGGCGCTGGCGGACGCGATCGCCGCGCAGGGCTGAGCCTCAGGCGGGCGCTACCGCCTCGCAGATCGCGCGGACGTGCCGGTGGTCGGTGCCGCAGCAGCCGCCGACCACGCACAGGTGCCGCAGCGTCTGCCGCAGCGCCCGGTAGTCCGCCGCCAGCGCCGCCGGATCGCCGCTGTCGAGTTCGGTCGCCTCGTCCAGTTCGGCATGGCTGAGCGCCGAGGCATTGGCGCGGATGCCACGGACCCGGTCGAGCCAGCCGCCGCCGTCCGCCAGCACATGGGCGAAGTGGCTGGGGTGAGCGCAGTTGACCATGTAGTAGGCGGGATAGCCGTCGGTGGCATCGTCCACCGCGGCCAGCGCGTCCGCCAGCGGGTGGCCCGAGGGCAGGCGGCCATCGGTCTCCACGGTAAGCGATATCACGACGGGCATGGCGGCGGCCCTGGCGGCCTGCGCGACACCGATCGCCTCCTCCGGGTAGTTCAGGGTCACGGCGCTGACGAAGTCGGCACCGGCGTCGGCGAAACTGCCGATCTGCGCGGCGTGGTAGTCCTTCGCCTCCGCGGAACTCATCCGGAAGTCCGCGCGGTAGCCGTCGCCGCGCGGGCCCATGGCGCCGCTGATCACCAGCGGTCCGGTCGCATGCGCAAACTCGTCGCGCAGTTCTTCGGCGAGCGCCACCGCCCGGCGATTGAGCCCGTCCAGCGCGGCCGAGTCGAAGCCGAGCTTGCTCGCCCAATCCTGGCTGGCCCGCCAGGTGGGCGTGTCGATCACGAATCCCATGCCGCGCTCTTTCGCGAGCTCCAGGTAGGGCAGGTAGTAGCGGCGCAGTTGTTCCCGCCCCTTCTCGTCCGCCAGCAACGGGAAGGCGGCGAACAGCGGCAGGTCCAGGCCTTCCAGGAAGACCAGGGTGGTCTCCAGGCCGCCATCGGTCAGGAACAGGTCACCCCGCATCTGCGGCAGGTCGTGGCGATAGCGCGGCATCATGGTGTTCCTCGTTCGGTCTGGTACACGCATGACCTAGCGTTCTACGCCAAATTCGCTGTGCCGAACATCACAACCCGCCGCCGGATGGTCAGGGGGCGCGTTGCAGGTCGCCATGGGCGCGGGTGAGCGCATCCAGGAAGTTCTGGATCTGCGCCTTGTCGATGTCGCGGACGATGAACACGAGCCGAGTGTCGTGGTCCTCGGATGGCCACCGGTTCAGCGTGACCGGCGGGTGCATCACGTGCTGGACCGCATGGAAGACGAGCGGCCGGTCCGGCTCCTCGGCGATGTGCACGATGCCCTTGACCCGGAGCAGGTCGGCGCCGCGCTGGGCGGTCAGCAGGTCCAGGAACAGGGAAAAGGCCTGGGCCGGGATCGGCTCCGACTTGCGGATGGCGAACGCCCGGATGTGCTCGTCATGGCGGTTCACGTCGTGCGCATGCTGCCCATGATCGTGATGGCCTTGATCGTGCTGCCCCTGATGGTGGTCGTGGTCGTGGTCGTGGTCGTGGTCGTGGTCGTGGGCATGCCCGTGATAGGCTTCTTCCGCCAGCCAGCGCTGGACATCGATCGATTTGGTCGCCGGGTCGTAGAGCCCACCGTGAAGGAGCTGGTCGGGTGCGATCTGGCCGTGGACGACCTTCAGGATCGGTGCCACCGGGTTCAGCCGGCGCAGCCGTTCCTCCAGGGCCTGGACTCTGTCGGGCGATGCGAGATCGGTCTTGGTCAGCACCAGCCGGTCGGCGACCGCCGCCTGCTTGACCGCCTCCGGCTGCCGGTCGAGCGTATCGGCGCCATTCACGGCATCGACCAGCGTGACCACCGCCTCCAGCCGGAAGAAATGGTCGATCGCGGCGTCCTGCATCAGGGTCTGCAGGATCGGTGCCGGATCGGCGAGGCCGGTGGTCTCGATCACGACCCGGTGGAACGGCCGGATCCTGCCTTCGCGCATCCGGCCATAGAGGCCGTGCATGGTGCGGGCGAGGTCGCCGCGGATCGTGCAGCACAGGCACCCCGACGACAGCTCGATCGTGCCCTCGGCCTCGTCGCCCGCCTCCACCAGATCGTGGTCCAGCCCGATCTCGCCGAACTCGTTGATGATCACCGCCGTGCCGGCCATGGCCGGGTCCTTCAGGAGCCGTGCCAGCAGCGTGGTCTTGCCCGAGCCGAGAAAGCCCGTCAGCAGCACGACCGGCAGCTTCTGCTCCGGTCCGGGGATGGTCACCTGCATGGCTGCTCCGTTGACGCTGGACACCTGGTGGGGGCGTCGCTTGACGTATCTGTTATATTATAACGTCGCCTTCGGTCGAGCCCCTTTGGCCAGGAGAGCCCCGCCGATGCCACGCCGCCTGCCCACCACGGTGCTGTCCGGCTTCCTCGGCTCGGGCAAGACGACCTTGCTCCAGCATGTGCTCGCCGCCGCGCAGGCCGCAAGGTCGCGGTGATCGTCAACGACATGAGTGAAGTGAACATCGACGCGCGGCTGGTCGAGCAGGCCGGCGGCCTGAGCCGGACCGAGGAGCGTCTGGTCGAGCTGTCAAATGGCTGCATCTGCTGCACGCTGCGCGACGACCTCCTGGTCGAGGTGCGGCGGCCGGCCGAGGAAGGCAGGTTCGACCAGCTCGTCATCGAGAGCAGCGGGGTCAGCGAGCCCATGCCGGTCGCGGCGACCTTCGACTTCGTCGGCGACGAGGGTGCCAGCCTGTCGGACGTGGCGAGACTAGACACCATGGTCACGGTGGTCGACGTGGCCAGCCTCCTGCCGGACTACGCCTCGACCGACTTCCTGCGCGACCGGGGCGAAGCGCTGGGCGAGGCGGACGGGCGGACCCTGGTCGACCGGCTGGTCGACCAGATCGAGTTCGCCGACGTCATCGTGCTGAACAAGACTGATCTGGCTGATGCCGAACAGCTGCGCCTGGCCCGGGCGGTGGTGTGCGGCCTGAACCCGGATGCACGGCTGATCGAGGCGGCTCATGGAAGGGTGCCGCTCCACGAGAGCCTTGATACCGTTACTAGGTCGAGCGCTCGCGTCGCCTGCCGGGCTGCGCGAAGGAGCTGGCGGGCGGCCACACGCCCGAGACCGAAGAGTATGGCATCGCCAGCTTCGTCTGGCGCGCCCGGCGTCCGCTCCATCCGCAGCGGTTCGCCCGCAGCCTGAACCGGTTGCCCGGCATGATCAGGGCCAAGGGCTTGTTCTGACTGGCTTCCCGGATGGCTTTAGCGGGCGAGCTGTCGATCGCCGGCCCGGTTGTACGCCACGAGCCAGCCGGCCGGTGGTGGAGCACCGTGCCGGCGCGTGCTGCCAGCCGATCCGGCCGCCCGCCTGCGCATCCGCCAGGCATGGTAGGAACCATTTGGCGACCGGCGCCAGGAGCTCGTGCTGATCGGCATAGACATGGATGAGCCTGCCCTGCGCGCCGAACTCGAAGCCTATCTGCTCACTCCGGCCGAGATGGCGTCGGGCGAGGCGGCCTGGGGCGATGCTGCCCGATCCTTTTGCCTGCTGGAAAGCAGGCACCGCCGCCTGAACCGGCACCCCGGCACAGCCATCGGCATCCTGCAGTCCTGCCATGCTCAGGCTGCAATCTGCCCTCGGTCCTGGGCCATGGCCGGGCGGCCAAGGGCCGCGCGAAGATTGACAGAGGCTTGCGCGCACCTAGGTTGCGCGCCAGCGACCTGTTGATCATCTCTGCCGCTATCATGGCATTGCGCACGCCGGAGGATGCGATCGTGCAGGCAAAACGGCCCATTTCGCCGCATCTTCAGATCTACCGCTGGTACGCCAGCATGATGATGTCGATCCTGCACCGCGCAACCGGCATCGCTCTTTCGGTGGCGCTCCTGCTGCTGGTCTGGTGGCTGGTGGCGCTGGCTTCGGGTCCAGACGCTTTCGACCGCGTGCATTCCCTGGCCGGCAGCTGGTTCGGCCTCCTGGTGATGTTCGGGATCACCGTGGTCTGGGCGTATCACCTGCTGAACGGCATCCGGCACCTGGCCTGGGACGCAGGCTACGGCTTTCATCCTTCCGAGTTCCGGCGGACCGGCGTCATCGTGGCGGTGGGCACAGGAATCCTGACCATCGTGGTCTGGATCGCCTTCCTGATCGCCCGCTGAGGAGGCTGCTTCATGGCAACGTCATTCCGCACCCCTCTGGCACGGGCACGCGGCCTCGGCTCGGCCAAGGAGGGGGTTCACCATTGGAAGTTGCAGCGGGTAACCTCCATTTCCGAACTGCTGCTCGAGATCTGGTTCGTCACCCAGCTCATCCGTATGGCAGGATCCGGCTATTCGGAATGGGTGGCTTGGTTCTCTTCCCCGATCAATGCGAGCCTGATGTCGGCCTGGATGATCTCGATCTTCTACCACACCAAGCTCGGTGTGCAGGTGGTGATCGAGGACTATGTCGACAGCCGGCCATACAAGATCGCGGCCCTGCTGGCCCTCAATCTCGTCGCGGTGGCGCTGGCCGTCGCGGCCATCTTCTCCATCGTGACCATCTCCCTGCGGGGTTGAGGCAATGAGCACCGCCTATCCGATCACCGAACATACCTACGATGCCTTGGTCGTGGGTGCTGGCGGCGCCGGCTTGCGCGCCGCGGTGGGCATGGTCGAGGCGGGGCTGAAGGTCGCCTGCGTCACCAAGGTCTACCCGACCCGCTCGCACACCGTGGCAGCGCAAGGTGGCATCAATGCCGCGCTCGGCAACATGAACGAGGACGACTGGCGCTTCCACATGTACGACACCGTGAAGGGGTCGGACTGGCTGGGCGACCAGGACGCCATCGAGTACATGACCAAGAATGCGCCGGCCTCGGTGATCGAGCTGGAGCATTACGGCGTGCCGTTCTCGCGTACCAAGGAAGGCAAGATCTACCAGCGCGCCTTCGGCGGCCAGTCGGTGGGCTTCGGCAAGTCCCAGGCCTACCGGACCTGTGCCGCTGCCGACCGCACTGGCCACGTCATCCTGCACACGCTCTACCAGCAGGCGCTCAAGAACAAGGTCCAGTTCTTTTCCGAGTATTTTGCGCTGGACCTGCTCATGGACGACGAGGGTGCCTGCCGCGGCATCATCGCGATGAACATCGCCGACGGCTCGATCCACCGCTTCCGCAGCCAGCTCACCTGCCTGGCCACCGGCGGCTATGGCCGGGTCTACTTCTCGGCCACCTCCGCGCATACCTGCACCGGCGACGGCAATGCGATGGTGCTACGTGCCGGTCTGCCGCTCCAGGATCTGGAATTCGTCCAATTCCATCCTTCGGGCATCTATGGTGCTGGCTGCCTGATCACAGAGGGCGCCCGCGGCGAGGGCGGCTATCTCACCAACAGTGAGGGCGAGCGCTTCATGGAACGCTATGCCCCCTCGGCCAAGGATCTGGCGTCGCGCGACGTGGTCAGCCGGGCCATGACCATCGAAATCAACGAGGGTCGTGGCGTGGGTGAGCACAAGGACCACATCCACCTGCACCTAGAGCATTTGGACCCGAAGATCCTGCACGAGCGCCTGCCCGGCATCTCCGAGACCGCCAAGGTCTTCGCTGGCGTCGACGTGACCAAGCAGCCGATTCCGGTGGTCCCGACCTGCCACTACAACATGGGCGGCATCCCGACCAACTGGCAGACCGAGGTCGTGACCCGCAGGGGCGACGATCCGGACGTGCCGGTGCCGGGCCTGATGGCGGTGGGCGAGGCGGCCTGCACCTCGGTGCATGGCGCCAATCGTCTTGGCGGCAACTCGCTGATCGACCTCGTGGTGTTCGGCCGGGCGGCGGCGCACCGGGCATCGGAGCTGATTACCCCCGGCAGCGCCCATAAGCCGCTGGCGAAGGACAATGCGGATAAGGCGCTGGAGCGGCTGGACAGGCTTCGTCATGCCTCGGGCGGGTCGCGTGTCGGCGAAATCCGCCTCGCGATGCAGCGGACCATGCAGCGCCATGCGGCGGTCTTCCGTGAGGGTCCGATCCTGGACGAGGGCTGCGTGAAGATCGCGGAGGTCGCCGACAGTCTGGCCGACATCCGCATCGACGACCGCTCCCAGGTCTGGAACAGCGACCTGATTGAGGCGCTGGAGCTGCAGAACCTGATGCTGCAGGCGGTCACCACCATCGAATCGGCGCGCTACCGCACCGAGAGCCGTGGCGCCCATGCACGCGAGGACTATCCCGAGCGTGACGATGAAAACTGGATGAAGCACACGATCATCTGGATTGACGACCACTACAAGACCACCATCTCCGACCGCCCGGTGCACATGAACACGCTGAGCAACGAGGTGGAGACGGTGAAGCCTGCCAAGCGGGTTTATTGAACCTTGTTCAGCAGGCCCCCACATATCGCCTGCCCCCGGAGGGCATGTTCCTCCGCTCGGGCGGGCGATATGCCGGCCGGCACCTCGCCCGATCATTTCATGTCTATTCTCGGTGGAGCCCGCTGCCTGCGGCGGGCTCGTCGTAACGTGTCGCCGAACCGTCAGGCGTGGCGCTGACGTCCTGGCGACCTGGGACTGGAACTTCACATGGCCGAATTCGCCCTTCCGAAGAACTCGCGCCCGGTCGAGGGCAAGCGGCACAAGTCCGCCGACGGCGCCACGAACGTCAAGGAGTTCAGGATCTACCGGTTCGATCCGGAATGGGGCACCAATCCGCGCATCGATACCTACGAGGTCGACCTGGACAAGTGCGGCCCGATGGTCCTGGACGCGCTGATCAAGATCAAAGGTGAGGTCGACGGCACGCTGACCTTCCGCCGCTCCTGCCGCGAAGGGATCTGCGGCTCCTGCTCGATGAACATCGACGGCGAGAACACGCTGGCCTGCCTGAAGGCGATCGACGACTGCAAGGGCGCGGTGAAGATCTACCCGCTGCCGCACATGGAGGTCATCAAGGACCTGGTCGTCGACTTCACCCATTTCTGGGCGCAGTACGAATCGATTCAGCCCTGGCTCAAGACCGAGAGCCCGGAGCCGGCGCGCGAGCGCGTCCAGTCGGTCGAGGAGCGCGAGAAGCTCGACGGTCTCTACGACTGCATCCTGTGCGCCTGCTGCACGACCTCCTGCCCGTCCTACTGGTGGAACGGCGACAAGTACCTGGGCCCGGCGACGCTGCTTCAGGCGCACCGGTGGATCGCCGACAGCCGCGACGAGGCCACCGGCGAGCGGCTGGACGACCTGGAGGATCCATTCAAGCTCTACCGCTGCCACACCATCATGAACTGCGCGAACACCTGCCCGAAGGGGCTGAACCCGGCCAAGGCGATTGCGGAGATCAAGAAACTGATCGTCGAGCGGACCCTGTAAGCTTCCTTCGACAAGCCACTTGTGGACTCACGAGAATCCAATAAGATCGGACCATACGAAGAGGCATAAGCCCACACACGCAGGTCCGAGTTGAAAAGGGAGGTGTAAGCCTCCCTTTTGTTTTTGCACCACCTCCCGCCGCTGCCGCCGCGAGCGCCAGACTTCTTGGGCGCGCCCGGAGGATGACGACGGGAACCGGCGGCAGGGGAGCGGACGGGGATGGCCAGCACGAACGAGGACGCGGTGGTCCTGGCGAGCATCCGGCACGACGGGCGGCTGCTGATCCTGCGCCACCTGCCCGACCGCGGGACGGTGGAGCTCGGCTGGTGGAGCCGTGACGAGGCCGGCTCGCCGGTTCACACCGGCGCCATGGAACTGGCCGCCGAGGCGATCGAGGTCGATGCCTTCCTGGCCCTGTGCCGCCGGGCCCAGGCGGAGCTGGGCGGCGAACCCGCCGACGGCGTGGTGCTGGC
>NZ_WUJP01000532.1 GCF_009806515.1 Geminicoccus flavidas
AGCGCACGGTCGCAGACGGACTGGTCGAGCTGATCCCGTTCATCGACGCAGGTGGCGGTGAGGACCGGATGAATCCTGAGCAGACCGACGACACGATCGCCAGTGCGGGGATCGGCCTGCGCTGGCGGCCGTCCGAGCGGCTAGACCTGGCGCTGTACGTCGCTCAGCCCTTCGAGGGGCGGCCCGACGACATCGACGACCTCCAGGACCTGGGCATCCATTTTAGGATCCGCTGCGGCATCTGGCCCTGGCCATTCTCCGGGGCGGGGCGATCCTGATGCGCCGGCTGGCCCGTCTGCTCCTGCCGATGCTGCTCTGGCCGGTGCTGTGCCTGGGTGGTGCCGGCGCGCGCGCGGACGAGGCAGGCGAGCTGATCGTCGCCCGCCAGTGCTTCCCGGCAGCCCTGCTCCTGGCCGGGCAGGCGGCCAGCCAGGCGGATGATGCCACGCTTGGCCAGTTCTGCGCCCTGGCGACCAGCCGCTGCGATGGCCAGGACCATTCCTGGACCGTGCCGCCCGGCCCGATGCCGGCGGGTGCCGCCTGGCAGGCCTGTCTTGGCCGGATCGACGTGATAGCCCGTCGCCTGGCCGTGGTGCCGCCGGCTGATACATGTGAGGAGCGGGCGGATCTGGCCGCCCTGGCCCGCCGGGTCCGTGACCGGGCGCAGGAGGCCTATCGTCGCCAGGACGACCTGGCAGCGCGGCTGGAAGCAGTGCGCGCCGGTCTTGCCGCCCGGCCGCAGGCGATCGCGAACGACCCCTGCCCGCCGCCGCCCGTCGAGGTGGCGGAGATCGCGGCGCTGCATGAGGCGGGCGGCTCCCCGGAGGAGCGGCTGGTGGCAGCACTCCTCGCCAGCGACCTGGCGGGCGATTCTGCCCCGCTGGAGGCCGCCGAGGCCGCGGTTGCCGAGCACGGTCGCCCCGACCTGGCCGCGGTCGCCGCTGGCCTGACCGCAGAGCGGCTGGCGGGGCTGGGCCGGGCCGAGGCAGCGCTGGCCGCAGCCGATCGGGCAATTCTGGGCGCCGGGCAGGCCGATCTCGGGCAGGTGGAGGCCGAGGCGCTGGCGGTGCGGGCAGCCATGCTCGACCGACTGGGCCAGGATCCGGCCGCTGCCAGCGACGCCTATGCCGCCGCACTGCGCGCCCTGGACCGGCGCCGCGCGGCACTGCTGGACTATGACTGGATACGCCAGGGCTCCCCCTACCGGCTGCAGGTGGCGCCGCTGGTCGAGCGCTACGTGGCCCTGCAGATCGAGCGGGCGGCCAGCCTGCCGGAGGGGGAGCGGGTCGCGATCTATCGCGAGGTGATCCGGTTCGCCGACCAGGCCCGGGCCGCGGAGCTGTCCGACTATTTCCAGGACGACTGCGTGGCCGACCTGCGGGCGCGCACCCGCAGCGTCGGCGAGATCGACCCGGATGCCGCCGCCTTGGTGACGATCGTGCAGCGAAACGGCATCGAGCTGTTCATGATGCTGCCGGACGGGCGGATCCGGCACCACCGCTCGCCCTTGCCGGCCCGGGGCGAGCTCGAAGCCTACCCGTTTCGCCTGACCGACCCGACCCAGCCCGACGGCTGGAAGGCGCAGTCGCGTGAGCTCTACGACCTGCTGATCCGCCCGTTCGCTGCTGAGCTCGCAGGCATCGGGACGCTCGTGTTCGTGCCAGACGGGCCCTTGCGCCATGTGCTGCCGGCCACCCTGCTGGACGGGGACAGCTTCCTGATCGAGCGCATGGCGGTGGCCCTCAACCCGGGCCTGGACTTCGTCGACACCGCACCCGGGCCGCGAGGCAGCGCCTCCTGGCTGCTCGGCGCTACCGCTCGTGCCTGCCCGCCGCGCTGGGATGCGCTGGACGGCACCGAGGCCGAAGTCCAGGCGATCGCAGCGCTCAGCCCGCCGGCCGGCACCCTCACTTTGGTCGACGAGGCGTTCGACCGCGCCGGGCTGTTCCAGGACCTGGCGACCCGGCCGCTCTCGGTACTGCACTTCGCGACCCATGCCGAGTTCGCCCCGGAATCCTCGGACAGCAAGGTCCTGCTCGGCACCTGCGAGGAGCTGGACCTGGACGACCTGGAGCGACTGATCAAACAGGCCCGCTACCGCGACCGGCCCGTGGAGCTCCTGGTGCTGAGCGCCTGCCAGAGTGCTTTGGGCGACGACCGCGCAGCACTGGGCCTGGCGGGGCTGGCGGTGAAGTCTGGGGCGCGGGCCGCGATCGGCTCGATGTGGAAGGTCGACGACCAGGCGGCCGAGCGGCTGATGACCCTGTTCCACGGCGAGCTGACCACGGGCCATGTCGGGAAGGCCGAGGCATTGCGCCGGGCCCAGCTGGCCCTGGCGGCCGAGCCGGGCATGGCCGCACCAGTGTACTGGGCGGCGTTCCAGCTCGTCGGCGACTGGCGGTAGCCGACCAGCTCCGGATCGGGTGGGGAACCAAAGCGGGCGCGGCGGAACTACCTGCGTGGCAGACGCTTTCTCTCCGTCAACTGCAATGCCACCACATCGCCCGCCGGCCAGGAGCTCGATCCCGGATGGGGGCTGGAGATCGTGATGACCAAGCTGAAGCCCCTGTCCGAGCAGGTGATCGTGGTCACGGGCGCTTCCAGCGGCATTGGCCTTGCAACCGCGCAGGCCGCAGCGGCGGCTGGCGCCAGGGTCGTGCTGGCCGCACGCAGCGATGCCGCCCTCGATGAGGCCGTGCGGCAGATCACCGGCCGCGGTGGCCAGGCGATCTGGGTGCATTGCGATGTGGCGAGGCGGGACGACGTGCAGAAGCTCGCGGAGGCCGCCATCGACCGGTTCGGCCGCATCGACAGCTGGGTCAACAATGCCGGGGTCGGCATCTTCGGCCCGATCGAGAAGATCGACGAGGCCGACATGCGCCAGCTGTTCGACACGAACTTCTGGGGCGTCATTCACGGTTCGCTGGTCGCCGTTCCTTACCTGGAGAGGCAGGGCGGGGCGCTGATCAATGTCGGCAGCGTAGCATCGGACCGGGCCCTGCCGATGCAGGGCATCTACTCGGCAAGCAAGCACGCGGTGAAAGGCTTCACCGACGCGTTGCGGATGGAGCTGGAGGAGCGGGACGCTCCGATCGTGGTCACGCTCGTCAAGCCCGGGTCGATCGGCACGCCCATGCCGCAGCACATGAAGAACTACACGAGCCACGAGGTGCAGCTCCCGCCGCCGATCTATGCGCCGGAGGACGCGGCCATGGCCATCCTGGACGCCGCCCAGCACCCAAGGCGGGACGTCTTCGTCGGCTCTGCCGCCCTCACCGGAAGCACGCTCGGCCATGTCGCTCCACGCCTGCTCGACAAGGTCAGCGAGGAGTTGCTGTTCGACGCGCAGCGCGGGCCGCAGCCGCCTACCCCGACCGACAACCTCTACGAGGGGCGGGCCGAGGCGCGGGTCCGGGGCAATCGCCCCGGCAGCATGATTCGCCCCAGCCTCTATACAAGGGCCACGCTGCATCCGGCGGTCACCACGGCGGTCATGGCAGGAGTGGCGCTGCTTGCCAGCCGCATGCTGCGGCCACGCTGACCCCGGCGACCGGCGCGGCTACGGGATCAGCCGGTCGGCGCGCAGTTCGCGGAACAGGTCGAGGAAGGAGTCCTCGGTCGGCTGGAACGCGGAAAAACCCAGAACGCGGCTGTTCCTCATGTCGGTCATCACCTCGATCGGCCGGCCGAGGTCCAGGTCGGTGTGCCAGGGCGAGGCCAGCCGGTCGAGCTCGGGCTCCGCCAGGCCGTGGCGCCCAGCGATCTCACGCCACACCGGCCCGTCCTTCGCCATTTCCGCCTCGAGCGGCCGCACCTCGCCCTCGTAGCCGACCCACTCGACGCCGAAGTAGCCGGCCAGGCGCGGCCAGAGCCATTTCCAGCGGAAGATGTCGCCATTGACGATGTTGAAGGCCTGGTTGCGCGCTTCTGGCGTGGTCGCCGCCCAAAGGAGCTGCTCGGCCAGGATCCGCGCATCGGTGACGTCCGAGAGGCCTTCCCACTGC
>NZ_WUJP01000533.1 GCF_009806515.1 Geminicoccus flavidas
GCCTGCGAGCCCGGCCAGCGGAACTTCCGGCCGGTTTCCCGGCAGATCGTGGCATAGACGGCGAGCGTCGTGCCGAGGTTCATCGCGTTGCCGACCGCCTTGCCGATCACGGTGTGCGGGCGATGGACGCTCCAGGTGAAGCCCTGGCGTTCCGCCGCGGCGTACACCTCGTCTTCCTGCGCGTAGTAGAAGTTCTCGACGTCCAGGCGCGGCATCTCCTCGCGCAGGGGCGTCTCGGGCATCCGCCCGGCTTTCACGTAAGAGTCGAATGGCCCCAGATAATGCTTGAGCCCGGTCACCAGCGCCACGTGGCGGACCGAGTTACGTGGGGCCAGTGCCGCCAGTACGTTGCGCACCATCGCAGCGTTGACCCGGATATTCTCCGCTTCCGTCGCGTTGCGCATCCAGGTGGCGAGGAAGACGTGGCTAGGTGCCACCCCCGCCAGCGCCGCGCCCAGGCTCGCCGGGTCGAGCAGGTCGGCCGCCACCGGCCGCAGGCCCTCAGGCTCGGTCGCAGGCCGCCGCGCCAGGCCATGAACGGCCCAGCCCTCAGCCAGCAGCCGCCTGGCCAGAGCGCTGCCGATGATGCCGCTGGCACCGACCACCAGTGCTGTGCCGCTCATGTGCGATCCTTTCCTGAATCCTCTGCCTGCCAAGGTAGGCGCATCGCTCTCTCCGAGCTAGAAGGCACCCGGAAGGGACATAGCCACCAGAAGGTTACCGTCGGATGCCGACCGTCACTGCCGACAAGCAGATGGTCTTCGAGCAGGACTGCGCGCCGCGCCGCGTGCTGGAACTGTTCACGGTGAAGTGGACCAGCATGGTGCTCCATGCCCTGCAGCACCTGCCCGGCCGCACCGCGCGGACCAGCGCCCTGCAGCGCAGCCTGCCCGGGATCTCCAAGAAGATGCTGGTGCAGACCCTGCGCGACATGGAGCAGCGCGGCCTGGTGGCACGCCGGGTCTATGACGTCGTGCCGCCCAAGGTGGAGTACACGCTCACACCGCTGGGCGTGCGCTTCGCCGAGCCGATCGAGATGCTGTACCTGTGGGGCGAGCAGAACAAGGAGGCGCTCGACCAGTTGCAGGCCGCCGCGTCCGGCGGGCCATGCGCGGCCGTTCCCACTGCTAATCAAACCCACTAAGAAGCCTGCCAGCCAAGCGTCGTCCGGACCGTCCATGCCCGTCGAGAACGCGCCCTCCATCGTCGCCCTGATCCCCGCCCGCAGCGGCTCGAAGCGGGTGGCCGACAAGAACATCCGCCCGCTCCTGGGGCATCCGGCGATGGCCTACACGATCGCGGCGGCGCGCGCGTCGGGCGTGTTCGACAAGGTGTGCGTATCGACCGACAGCGGCGACTATGCGGCGATCGCCCGGCACTACGGGGCCGAGGTCGTCATGCGGCCGCCCGAGATGGCCGGCGACCGCTCGCCGGACATCGAGTGGGTTGAGCATGCGCTGGGTGAGTTGGAGCCGTTCGACTGCTTCTCGATCCTGCGCCCGACCTCGCCGTTCCGGCAGCCGGAGACGATCCAGCGGGCCTGGACCCAGTTCCTGGTGGAACGGGAGCAGTTCGACAGCCTGCGGGCGGTACAGAAGTGCCGGGAGCATCCGGGGAAGATGTGGGTGATCCGCGGCAACCGCATGTCGCCGCTCCTCCCCTTCGGCCCGCCCGAGCAGCCCTGGCACAGCTCGCAATACCCGACCCTGCCCGAGATCTACGTGCAGAACGCCAGCCTGGAGATCGCCTGGAGCCGGGTGGTGCGGAACGGCCGCACCATTGCCGGGAACAGCTTCATGCCGTTCCTCACGCAGGGCTTCGAGGGCGTAGACCTGAACGATCCCGAAGACTGGTTCTACGCGCTCTACATCATCGAGCATGAGGGCGCGAAGCTGCCGGATATCGACCGGCCGCCGCCGCAGCTCGGCAATGCCTGAAGCGATCCAATCCGCCCTCCCCTCCGTATTCCCCTTCATGGAAGCAGCGTCTCATGGGTGAACTGACCGGCAACGCCGTCGAGGGCACGCTCTACTGGGTGGCGCCCGACGAGTTCGCGCGGATCCGCAGCCTTGCCATGCCGGCCGTGGCGCGCGCCCGGCTGTTCGCCGACCTGGCGCGGCTGAACGTGCTCTACATGATCGCCCGGGCGGGCTCGGGCCATATCGGCAGCTCGTTCAGCTCGATGGAGCTGGTCACTTGGCTGCATCTGGAGGAGATGCGGGACGGCGATATCTACTTCTCCTCCAAGGGCCACGACGCGCCCGGCCTTTATGCGGTACTGACCGCATTGGGGCGGCTCCCTGCCGATCTGATGCACCGCTTCCGCAAGCTGGGCGGCCTGCCCGGCCACCCGGACGTCGGCACGCCCGGCATGGTCGCCAACACCGGCTCGCTCGGCATGGGCATCTCCAAGGCCAAGGGCATGGTGTTCGCCAATCGGCTGAAGGGCGGCAAGTGCCCACGCATCTTCGTGATGCTGGGCGACGGCGAGCTGCAGGAGGGCCAGATCTGGGAGAGCCTGGTCTCGGCAGCGAACCGCGGCTACGACGAGATCACGGCGATCGTCGACCACAACAAACTGCAGTCCGACACGTTCGTGCAGCAGGTCTCCGATCTAGGCGACCTGGAGGCGAAGTTCCGCGCGTTCGGCTGGCACGTGGTCCGGGTGGACGGCCATGACCTGCAGGCGATCGTGGCCGCCCTGGACGCGATCCGCGGAGTGAAGAAGCCGAAGCTGGTGATCGCCGACACGATCAAGGGCAAGGGCGTCTCCTTCATGGAGCACGTCGCCATGGAGAGCGACGCCGAGCTCTACCGCTTCCATTCCGGCGCCCCGCATTCGGCCGACTACACCCGCGCCGCCCAGGAGATCATGGACCGGGTCAACCGGATCCTGCGCGAGGCGCGGCAGACCGAGCTGACACTGGAAACGGTCGAGCGGCCGGTGACCGCACCCCCGGCCCAGGCACCCGAGCGGCTGATCCCCGCCTATTCCGAGGCACTGCTGAAGGCCGCGGCCGAGGATAGGCGGGTCGTGGCGCTGGATGCCGACCTGATGCTCGACTGCGGCCTGATCCCGTTCAAGGCGAAGTTCCCTGAGCGTTTCGTCGAGTGCGGCATCGCCGAGATGGACATGGTGAGCCAGGCGGGCGCCATGGCGCGCAAGGGCCTGGTCCCGGTCTGCCACAGCTTCGCCTGCTTCCTGGCGACGCGCGCCAACGAGCAGATCTACAACAACGCCACCGAGCGCTCGAAGATCGTCTATCTGGCAGCACTGGCGGGCCTGCTCCCGGGCGGGCCCGGCCATTCCCATCAGTCGGTGCGGGACATCGCGGCCCTGGCCGGCACGCCCGGCCTGACGCTGGTGCAGCCCTCCTGTGCTGCCGAGGTGGAGCCGCTCGTGCGCTGGGCGCTGCAGGCTAACGAGGGCAGCACCTATCTGCGCTTCGTCTCGATCCCGGTGCCGGTTCCTTATGCCCTGCCAGCGAACTACCGGGTGGCGCCCGGAAAGGGTTGGATCGCGAAGGAGACGGGCACGGATCTGGTCGTGACCGCCTACGGCCCGACCATGGCGACCGAGGCCTGGCATGCGCTGGACCAAGTGGGCGGCGGCCGGCTGGTCATCCTGCCTTGGCTGAACTGGGTCGATCCCGCCTGGCTCGCAGAGGTCACGGGCGGTGCCAACACGGTGGTGACGGTCGACGACCACTATATCGAAGGCGGGCAGGGCGTGATGCTGGGGGCCGCCCTGCAGGAGCAGCACTTCGGGGGCCGGGTCCTGCATCTGGGCGTCGATCGTATCCCTTCCTGCGGCGCCAATGACGAGGTGCTGGCCGATCACGGAATGGATGCCGCCGGGATCGCGCGGGCCATCGGTGGCTGAGCCGATCCGGCTCGGCCTGTTCGCGGGCTTCGATCCGAGCTGGGGCGGCGGGGAGAGCTTCCTCGCCAACCTGCTCACCGCCATCGGCAGGCGCCCGGAGCTCGAGGTGGTACTGTTCCACCCGCGCGACGCCGGGGAAACCCGGGTGGCGCGCTGGCGTGCACTGGGTGCGGCGCCCCGGCCGCTCGACCAGCTGACCCGCCACCACCCAGCCTGGTGGGCACGCAAGCTCGGCGAGCGGCTGGACCTGCCCTGGCTGGACGGATTCGGCCGGGTGCTGGCGGGTCGGGTCGACGCGACCTTCCTGCGCCCGCTGCCCTGCCGCGCACCGGTCGTGCCGAACCTGCACTGGATTCCCGACTTCCAGGAGCGGCACCTGCCGGAAATGTTCAGCGCAGCCGAGCGGCGCATCCGTGCCGCCGAGCACGAACGCTTCCTTTCCCGCTCTGCGCTGACCCTGGTGCAGACCGACGCCGCTGCCGAGGAACTGGCGGGCTGGTTCCCAATGCAGGCGGACCGGGCACGAGTTCTCCCGTTCGCGGTCACCATCCCCAGCCGCGCACTCATGGCCGACCCGGTGGCGCTGCTGGAACCGTTCGGCCTGCCCGAGCGGTTCGTCTACCTCCCGGGCCAGCTCTGGCGGCACAAGAACCACGGGCTGGTGGCCGAAGCCCTGGCGCGCGTGCCGGGTCTCACCGTGGTCTCCACCGGCCATCTGGTCGACTATCGGGCACCGGACCATGTGGTGGCGCTGCGCGCCAGGCTGGCCGAGCTGGGCGTGGAGCGGCGGTTCCGCCTGCTGGGGCCTGTACCGCTCGACATCGTGTTCGCCCTGCACCGTCGCGCGATGGCGCTGCTGAACCCCTCCCGCTTCGAGGGCTGGAGCACCACGGTGGAGGAGGCCAAGGCGCTGGGCCGGCCCCTGCTCCTGTCCGACATCCGCACCCACCGGGCCCAGGCAGCCCCGAATCGCGCGCGCTGGTTCGGCGTCGACGATGTGGACGGGCTGGCGCAGGTGCTGGCGGCGGTCCGCGACGAGGGTGTGCCTGGCCCGGATCCGATGGCCGAGGCCCAGGCACTCGATGCCTACGAGCTGGCGCGTGCGCGCTTTGCCCACGGCTTCGTGCGGATCGTCGCCGAAGCCGTGGGCCGGCCCCTGGTTACTCCGCCGCCTTCTGGATGAAGCCGAGATTGGCCTCGCGGATCTTCTTGGCGGCCTCGTCGTAGAGGAAGGGCAGGAAGGCGTAGCGCTTGCCGGCCGTGACCTGGCTCGCCTCGTGCAGGAGCGAGCAGGAGAACACCACGGCACCCCCGGTGGGTGCCCGGTAGGTACGGCGGCCGAACTCCGGGAAGCGCAGGTCGCCGCCCTCGTACTCCTCGGCGTTCAGGTTGATCGACACGGCGAAGCGCCGGTGCGCGGTGCCCTTTGTGGTGTTGTCGCGATGCGCGCGGAAATGTCCGCCTTCCTCGGCCGCATAGCAGGCCACGATGTAGCGCTCCATGCGGGTGACGTCGAACTGGTAGGCCTTCTTGATCTCCGGGATCACCCGCCGGCTGAACCTGGTCTGGATCGCGCGGACGAGTTGCTGGTCCTCGATCACCCAGTCGCTGCGAACCTTGTGGCTGCGGTCCTTCACCTCGACGGTCTTGCCGTCGACCTCGCGCATGAAGCCGCTCTCCCTGCCGCCACTGCGCTCGTAGCCCTGGATCAGCACCCGGCACAGCTCGGGCTCGAACACCTGCGGGATCACCATGACCGGCGCGTGCGCCAGCATCGGCGGCAGGGCGTCGGTGCGCGGCAGGCTCGCCATCAGGTCCAGCACCGCCTGGGCATGGCGCGCCGGGTCGCTCTCGCGGATCTCGGCAGCGATCTGCAGGCGCGGGCTGATCACGATCGTGACCAGATCGTTGCCAGTCAGGCCGAACTGCTGCGCCACCTGGCGATCCTGGTCCCACAACGCCCGCACGCCCGGCGTGCGCAGCGGCAGGCGGCCGCCGCTCTCATCGGCAGGATTGGGACTGACGAAGAACAGGCTGCCATGGCTGTCGTCGAACAGCAGCGATGCCGCCAGGGCTCGGGCAAGTGCCGCCCCTGCCGGCTCATCCATGCCGCCGATGAAGGTGAGGATCAGCCAGCGGCCGGCGATCGTGTCGATCTTCAGGGCGGGCGAGTTGGAAGAACGCGCCGTGAAGAGGGGGCAGGGGTCGCCGATCGCCATGGCGGCTCACATCCTTTCTCGTGCTCGGTCTGGGATGCTTGCTTACAGATTGTCCATGTACTGTCAACCGCAGGTGGTTTACGGCATGGCCCTGTTCAGCGGAGGGCGATCCGTGCCGCCTGGACATCATCGCGCACACCGGAGCGGGTCTGACGGCGGGCCAGGATCGCCACAATCAGCAGGAGGGTCGGCGGCACGATCAGTGGGTCGATCAGCCAGGCGAAGCCCGCCAGGCTGAAATAATAGGCTCGCAACCCATGGTTGAAGTCGGTGGCTGCCCTGCTGAAGTGGGCGGCGTAGATCCTGGCGAGCGGCGCGATCGCAGCGTCGGGCATGGGTGCCGGCGGTGCGGCGCCGATCAGGGCGATCATGTAGTTGTACTGGCGGATCGCCCAGGTGAACTTGAAGAAGCCGTAGATGAAGATCGTCAGGATCACGACGATCTTGAGCTGGGTCAGCCAGACGGTCGGCGGGTGCTCCAGCAGGAACTGGCCGAGCGTGGCCACGATCGTCTGCGCGTTGGCCAGCGCCCCGATGAGGGCGCCGATCACCAGCACGGTCGTGGAGGCGAAGAAGGACGCGCTGGACAGGACATGGCCGACCAAGGCGGCATCGGTGATGCGGTTTTCCCGCTTGAGCATCGACGCCATCCAGTCCTGGCGGATCTCGATCATCGCCTCGTTCAGCGTGATGCGGCGGCGGGCGACCAGGGCCAGGGCGTGGGGGTAGAGCAGCCAGCAGCCGATCAGGGCTAGGCAGGCGATGAGATCGGCCCAGCGCCCGGTGAACTGGATCACGTCCGCGGTCATGGGCTGGCGTCAGGCCGCAATGGCAGCAGGGACCCGGGCGCGAGGGATCAGGGTGGCGCGGATCACGGCGCTTCGCCGCCCGGCCAGTGGTCTGGTGCCTCGGGATCGATCATCTCGTAGTCGGCCCGATCCGCGACATAGATGTGCCGCTTGATCACAAGGCCGCTCGGCTGGTCGATCGAGCCGGCGCTGATCGAGACGTGCCGGCCATGGGCGGGCTTCCAGAACAGCGGCGAGCCGCACTGCCGGCAAAAGCCGCGCTCGGCCTGGGCGGAGGAGCGGTACCAGCCGAGCTGCGCGGTGCCGGTCACGGTCAGCCGGTCGGGTGCGGCGGCCGAGTAGGCGCCGAGATAGCCGTGTGCCCGCCGGCACTGGCCGCAATGGCAGATCGAGATCGCTTCGAGCGGCCCTTCCACGCGGTAGCGCACCGCACCGCACAGGCAGCCGCCACCGATCGTTCCTGCCGCCATGCCCCTGCTGGTCATTGCGTCGCCGTTCCTGGGTGCCCAGACTGTGCCGCAACCTTAGATCGACCGCCTCCGGAGGGCCAACCGTCATGACGCTCGTCCGCAAGACCTACGGAAAGGGGCGGGTGCGCGTGCTGCGCGTGCAGCGCCAGGTTCCGGGCCGGCCGGATGGCTGGCATGAGGTCCGCGAGGCCACGGTCAAGGCCATGGTGACCGGGGACTTCGCCGATACGTTCACCCATGCCGACAACTCGAAGTCGATTTGCACCGACACGATCAAGAACATCGTCAACGTCGTGGCGCGGGAGCACCTGGACTGGAGCAACGAGGCGTTCTGCGCGGCGATCGCGCGACGCCTCCTCCACCAGTACCCGATGCTCGACGGGGCGAATGTCACCAGCCAGGAGACGGTGTGGCGCCGCCTCATCACGGCCGGTCAGCCGCAGCCCCACGCCTTCACCCTGGACGGCAACGGCACGCCGTTCGCCCGCGCGACGATGACCCGCAGCTCGCTGCTCACCGAATCGGGCATCACCGGCTTCACCTTCATGAAGTCGACGGGCTCCGGCTGGGCCAACTTCGTGAAGGAGCCGTTCACGACGCTCAAGGAGACCGACGACCGCATCGCCGCCACCGCCATGGATGCGTCCTGGCGATGGCACAGCGTGCCGCCCGACTACGAGGCGGCGCGGGCCCGGATTCTCGACACCATGCTGGACGTGTTCGGTAGCACCTACAGCAAGAGCATCCAGGACAGCCTGTACCGGATGGGCAAGGCGGCCCTGAAGGCGGTGCCGGAGATCGAGGAGATCACGCTGGCCTGCCCGAACAAGCACTACCTGCTCGTGAATCTGGAGCCGTTCGGGCTGGACAACGGCAACCAGGTATTCACCGCGACCG
This sequence comes from Geminicoccus flavidas, assembly GCF_009806515.1. Taxonomy (GTDB): domain Bacteria; phylum Pseudomonadota; class Alphaproteobacteria; order Geminicoccales; family Geminicoccaceae; genus Geminicoccus; species Geminicoccus flavidus. The sequence continues at coordinate 8,279 of NZ_WUJP01000533.1, forward strand.
ACGAGCCGCATGGCCAGATCGAGTGCACGATCGGGCGGAACTGACAGCTCGAAGATCATGGCTCATGCGCAGGCGGCAGCCTCGTCGCGCCAGGACCATCGGGAGGCTTCATCGCAGGCAGGACCGGCCGGCTGGAGGACCCGGCGCCGGTAGCCTCCGCTCGGCGGTGGCCGCGGACATTTTCCGGGTGCGGCCTGTCCTCCCGGCTGTTCACCATGCGATTCAGCGTGGCCTCGGTCCCGGCGGCGCGGTGCCGATCAGCCAGTCGTCGGGCGGAGCGCCCGGCCGGAGGTGACTTCGCAGTCGATACCCAGGGGGCGCCAGGACGCGTTGTTCAGCACCATCTCGCAGCGGGCGAGCTGCCGCTTCCCGTTCACCTCCAGGCACACGACGTCGCCTTGCTCCGCGGTGCCGCCGGCATGGCGGCAGGGACAGGGGCGGTCGGCATGGCCGTGGGACGATCCCGGTGGCAGGCCCGCCAGCAGGACGGCCAGCCAGCTCAGGTGCAGGAAGCGCGTTCGGTTCATGCGCGGGCCGCCATCGCGCAACGGCCAGGACGGTCTGGCCAGCCGGCAGCATCGCATGTTTTCGCGAATCCGGTAAGCTCGTACCGTCGAGGCTGGGGCCGCCTCCGGCTGGCCCCGGTGCCAATCAGGGAGCAGGCCGATGTCCACCTACATCGCGCTGATGAACTACACCGACAAAGGCATGGCCAACATCACGGAGTCGCCCGCCCGGCTGGACAAGGCGCGGGCCCTCCTGCGTGAGATGGACGGCGACTTCCGCCAGGTGTTTCTCACCATGGGCGGCTACGACCTGATCGTGATCTATGACGCACCGGACGATGCCACCTCGGCGCGCTTCGTCCTGCGCCTGGGCATGCTGGGCTATGTGCGCACCAAGACGCTGAAGGCATTTCCGGAAGCCGCCTATCGCGAGATCATCGCGCATCTGGACGGCTGAACCAGCGGCCCGGCCGGAAAAACATCTCGCCGGGCCGCCCGCCCTGAGGCAGACGACCCGGCGAGCCGGACTGAAATTATCCGTCGAGTGGCAGCGGACGTCTTCGGCCGCCGCGGACTATGCAAGTGGAATTCATAATGGTGTGCATCGCGCAGACCTGGAGCGGCCAAATCGATGGTGATCGCATGAATAAAGACGACCCCAAACCGACAACCGCTTGTCTCCAGCTCCGATGCGATTCGTAACCACGCTCCGTTTCCGGGCCGGCACCTGAGTGTCGATGCCCACGCAGCGTCCGTACGTGAAAATGTTGACCTTTACCTGTACAAATTGACGCAGATACATTGCCACAGCGGCCGGTACGGCTACAACCTGAAATTGTGGTATATTCCTATTAATTTTTGGATCTTCCTGGAACTTCCAGCATCGACTCAGGCAGACCTGCAGATCTTCTCCTATAAGGTGAACTCGTGACTGCGTCACGATGGTGCTGCCGGGGCTTGCCAGGGCGATGCAGGGCCGTCATGCACCGGAGGTCAAATCGACCAGGCCCGCATTTTCGTCCTGGTCCACCGAATTCTTCGCCGTCCCGCGGGCCACACCGGCCAAGGGGAAAGGATACTCTATGTCGTACATAAAGAGCCCTGATGCCTTCGATGCCTCCGGCCGCCTTGGCGGCCGACGCAGCACGGAGGGCGGTGCCGCCCTCGACGAGCCGAACCTCCTGGAGCTGTGGCACGAACGTAACCGGCTGATCGGCCTGCTCAGGGCCATCGACGAGCAAGCGCAGCAGGACCTGCACGCCGTGCTGAGCCGGAGCTGGGACCAGCTCGACCAGCGGATCGTCACCACGGCCAGCCGCAGCGTCGATGACCTGCGGGGGAAGCTGGCATTCATGCGCTGGTGGCTGAGGGAGCCGGACGACAGCCAGCAGTACCAGCTCATGCTGAGCATCGTGGACGATGTCGAGCGGATGATCTTACCCGGCCTCGATCCGGACGAGGACCCACCGCACGAGGCATGAACCGTCGGCCGCCGGTTCAGACGAGCTTTTCCCCGTCGCGCATGATCGCGTCCACCGCCTCTGGATAGAATGCGATCAGGTCCTTGATCCGCGGGATCTCCGGGATCGGGTTGCGGTAGGTCCAGGCGACGTTCTCGTGGATCGTTCCGTCGATCACCACCGACCAGTAAGACGCCGTCCCCTTGTAGGGGCAGCGCGTCGTCCTGGGCGAGAAGGCCAGCAGGTCCAGGCGACAGTCGTCCGGGGGCAGGTAGTAGCGCACCGGGTGGTTGGTCTCGACCAGCACGAGCGGGCGGCGGCTGTCGGCCAGCACGATGCCCGCCAGCACCACCTGGATGTGCGCCGAGCTTTGCAGCGTGTCGATGCGGACCTGCGGATCGCGCGGATGCACGAACACCTCCTCGTCCTCCTCGAACCAGGCGTCCACCGCATTCCAGACGAAGGCGATGTGGTCCTTGAGCGGGGCCAGCGCCGGATCGGCCGGCTGCGGGTGGCTCCAGGCGGCGTCGCGCACCTCGCGGTCCGCGCTGGCCAAGTCGAAGCGCTCGATAGGGCCTGCCCGGCCGGGGCCGCCGCCCAGGCCGGTGGAGCGCAGATGCGCCGGCTTCACGTCGATCCGCGGGAAATAGTAGACCGGCAGGATGCCCTGGCCGCGCAAGATCAGGACATTGCGGCTGTCGGCCACGACCTTGCCGGCGAACACGGCCCGGACCCGCTTCTGGCAGGGCAGGACCATCAGGACACCGCTGCCCAGCTTGTCGTCGCCCAACATGGGAGCCTCCTTCAGCTGGCCCGGCCCGCGGCGAACCGGTTGGCCGGGCGAGGCAGGCCCAGCCGGCTGCGCAGCGTTCCGGGCGCATAGTCGGTATGGAAGATGCCCCGCCGCTGCAGTTCGGGCACGACCCGGGCCGCAAACAGGTCGAGGCCCTCGGGCAGGAGCGGGAACATCAGGTTGTAGCCGTCCGCCGCACCCGCAACGAACCATTCCTCGAGGCGGTCCGCAACGTCACTGGCGGTGCCCGAGACGGTGGCGACCGAGCCGGTATTGGCCATCTTGCGGCCGAGCTCGCGGATGGTGAGGCCCCGCCGCGCTGCGTCACGGATCAGGCCCAGCTTGGTGTGCCCCGACGCGAACCCGTCCTCGCCCGGCAGGTCGGGCAGCGGCCCGTCGATCGGGTAGCGGGACAGGTCGGTGCGGGTCCAGTAGGAGAGGAGATCGACCGCGACCCGGTCGAGCAGCAGGTCCTTCAGCGCTTCCGCCTTCTCCGCCGCCTCGTCCCGGCTATCGGCGACGATCGGCTGCAGGCCGGGCAGGATCTTCAGCTCCGAGGGTGCCCGGCCATGCTTCGCCAGGCGCTCGTTCATGTCGGCGCGGTAGGCCAGGCCCTCGTCGAGGCTGCGGAAGATGCCGAAATGGATGTCGGCATGGCGGGCGGCCAGTTCCTTGCCGTCATTGGACGAGCCGGCCTGAACCAGGACGGGATGGCCCTGCGGCGGCCGCGGGATGTTGAGGGGGCCGCGCACCTTGAAGAACGCGCCCTGGTGGTCGAGATGGTGGACCCTGGCCGGATCGGCAAAGCAGCCGCTCTGCTTGTCGATCAGGAGTGCCCCGTCCTCCCAGCTGTCCCAGAGAGCCTTCACCACGTCGACGGATTCGTGGGCGCGCTGATAGCGGGTACCGTGCTCGAGCTGACGGTCGCGACCGAAGTTCAGCGCCTCCTCGTCCATGGCGGAGGTGACGATGTTCCAGGCGGCCCGCCCGTGGCTGATGAAGTCGAGCGAGGCGAACTTGCGGGCAATGTGGAACGGCTCGTTATAGGTGGTGGACGCCGTGCCGATCAGCCCGATCTCGCTGGTCACCGCGGCCAAGGCCGACAGCAGGGTGAACATCTCCAGCCGGACATTGGCATAGTGCGCGATGCCGCTCGGCAGCTGGTCCCAGATCGCGACCTCGTCGGCCACGAACAGCACGTCCAGCTTCGCCCGCTCGGCGGTCTCGCACAGCCGGCGGTAGTAGGCGAGGTCGAGTATTTCCGCGCCCGGTGCGTGCGGATGCCGCCAGGCCACCCGGTGGTCGCCCTGCGGATTGAAGAAGAAAGCGCTCAGGATCATCGACTTGCTCGGTGCCATCGCTGGACGTCATCCCCGATCTTGAACCCGGCAGGAGAATGAGGCCGCCCAGTCCGATTATCACGGGGGTAGCGGCAGAAACCGGAGAGGCGGGCGATCAGGCCGTGCCGGCCGGCCGCCTGCTCCAGCCGCCGGCGATCGCCTGCACGAACGTCGCCGCCAGGATCAGCATGCCGCCCAGCAGTACCGCCGGCGGCGGCACCTCCGCCACGACCAGCCAGACCCACAAGGGTGAGAGGGCCAGTTCGGCCATGGCGACGAGCTGCAACTGAGCGGCCGGCATGTGCCGCGCACCGCGCGTGTAGCAGACCATGCCCAGGCCCAACTGGACCACGCCCATGATCACGCACAAGGCGAGGTCGCGGCCGGTGACGGCGAAGCTGGCGCCGATGCCCCCGGCACTGCCGAGCAGGACCACCAGTGCCAGCAGGGAGGAGATCACGCCGGAGGCCAGGCTGGCCGGCAGCATGTCGCCCTGCCGGCCCCGGCGCAGAAAAAAGCTCATGAGCGCGAAGCAAATGGCACTAGCCAGAGCCAGCAGATTGCCCAGGAACCGGTCGAAACTGACGGCACCCTCCACCATCACGGCGATGCCGGCCATGCCCATGATCATCGCGACCCAGGTGATGACCGGGATAGGCTCCTTCAGGAACATCCGGCCGAGCAGGGCGGTGACGAAGGGCGCTATCCCGGACATGAAGAGCGCGTTGGCGACCGTGACGGTCTCGAGCGACAGGATGAACAGGACCAGCGTGCCGCTGGAGGCGGCACCGGCCAGGAGCGCGTCCCAGCCAGCCTCGCGGATCGCGGCCAACAGCCGATGGCGATAGTGGAGCGCTAGCAGGGCCAGCATGGTGCCGGTGAGCGCGAGCGAGCGGTAGAAGATGATCTGCCAGCTCCCGGCCGCCTCCGTCAGCCGCACGAGCACGCCGGACAGGCTGAAGAAGCAGGTGGCCAGCACCACGAGCAGGACGCCCTGGCGATAGGCGGCGCTGTCCGGAACCGCCGCGAGCGCCGGGACGGCCTGCCGCCGGAGG
>NZ_WUJP01000534.1 GCF_009806515.1 Geminicoccus flavidas
CTCACAGCGGGATGTCGTACGTCACCCACTTCGTCTTCACGCCCACCCGGTCGTAGACGCTGCGCGCGCGGTAGTTGCCCTCCGCCGTGATCCAGCGGATCACCGACCAGCCACGCTTTCGGCCTTCTTCGGCGATGGCGGCGAAGATTGCCTGGGCGGCGCCGGAGCCGCGGGCCTGGGGGTCGACGAACAGATCGTCGAAGAAGCCGCCGGTGCTGGCGGCGAGCGGGCGGGCGAAGGGGCGGAAATGGGCCAGCGCGATGGGCCTGCCGCTGTCGTCCAGGGCCAGGAAGCCCGTCACCTCATGATCCGGATCCTGCAGCCAGCCCCACACCCGGGCGCGCATCTCGGGCGTCTGCTCGACCTTGTAGAAGGCGGCGTAGGCCGCGTAGAGGCGCTCCCACTCGTCCCGATGCTCCGGTGTGATCGGGACGATGCGGGTCATGCACGGGCCTCCAGGATGGCGTCGACTAGTTCGACGAAACCGGCGCCAGCTTCGGACGGAGTGACATAGGCTGGCAAGGCCGGCATGCGGTCGGCGAAGCGCAGGACGTTGGCGACCCCCACCGCGTTCGGGAACCAGCCGAACATCGGCGCGTCGTTGGGGCTGTCGCCGGCGTAGATGAAGCGCTCGCGCTCCGCCGCCAGGTCGACGCCTAGCGCCTCCTCGGCGAAGATCCTCGACATGGTCAGCTTGTCGTGGTCGCCGAACCAGCCGTTGACATGGATCGAGGAGACCTTTGCTACCGCGCCGGCCTCCTCGAAGATCCGGACGATCCAGTCGACCGCTTCACGCGGCAGGGGCGGGACGTCCTCGCAGAAGTCGATGGCAAGGTCGGTCTCGCGGTAGAGCTGGTCGGAGGCGACGGCGGCACCCGGCACCTCCGCCAGCACCCGCTCGCGGATCGCCACCAGGCGCGCGCGGTTGGCGGTGCGCACCGCCTCGTCCTGGGCAAAGCGCCGGATCATCCGGCGCTGCGCGTGATCGTAGCGGAAGAAGAAGGCCCCGTTCTCGCCGACCACCCCGTCGACCGGCCAGAAGCGCGCCACCATGTCGCACCAGCCGGCCGGCCGGCCGGTGATGGGCACGACCGTAATCCCCGCCTCCTGCAGCCGGCCCAGCGCCGCATAGGCCGCAGGTGTCAGCCGCCCCTCGGTCGTGATCGTGTCGTCGATGTCGGTGAACAGGCCGGCACAGGCGCTTCGGGTGGCGGCGGGCATCGCGGCCAGGGGCTGCATGTCGTTCTCCTAGGAACCCGGCTCGGTGCTCGGGCGCATCCGCTGGACCAGGTGATAATGCTTGGAGCGGCAGCGCAGCGGGTCCAGCGGGTGGATCCAGCGGGCGTTGAAGGCATTATGCCAGTCGCGCGGCGTATGGCCCAGCACCGGCTCGAGCGCGTTGATGTTCAGGCGCGGGCGCAGGAAGGGCACGGCGCGCAGGAGCTTCCAGGCGTAGAGCTTCATCTTCCAGCCGCGGATGTCGCCGCCCAGATCCTTGTGCTTGGCCGCCAGTAGCCGGCGCGCCCGCTCGTGCTTCTCGGCCAGGCGCTTGCCCTCAGGGCTGTTCGGGTCGCTCGGCCAGCCGCGGCGGTGCAGCACCGCGATCTCCTTGGTGAACACCACCTCCTTGCCGGCCTTGAGCACGCGCAGGGTGAGATCGGGGTCGATGCCGTAGTCGCGCAGTTCCTCATCGAACCCGCCCAGCCGGCGCAGCAGCTCGGTCGGCAGGACGCCCTGGTTGACGTTGAGCACGCCGGCCACGCCGATCCCGCCGATATAAGGCGCCTTGACGAACGGCCCGACCAGGTCGCGCACCTTGAGGCCGACCATGCCGATGTTCGGGTTGTTCTCCAGGATCTCGACCGCACGGTCGAGCGCCCCCTCGGTCACCAGATTGTCGTCGGACACCCAGCAGACATAGGGGGTCTCGACCCTGGCGAAGACCTCGTTCAGCGCCCGGGCCTGGCCACGCCGCTCGCCCTCCCGGACCACCACGAGGTTGGCCTGCTTGCGCCGCTCCAGCATCTCCAGCGTGCCGTCCGTGCTGCCGGCATCGCTTACCACCACCAGATGCGGCACGTGGGTGTGGGTCTCGATGCTGTCCAGCAGGTCGGAAAGGTCGCCGCAGCGGTCGCAGGTGCCCACCACCACGGTGAGCTTGGCGGTGGAATGGTCAGGCAGGCGCAGGCCCTCACGCATGCCGAGCTCGTTGAGCGCCCAGCGGGCATAGCTACCGATCCCCTCGGCCAGCGCCACGCTCGGCCGGAAGCCCAGCTCACGGATCATGCGGTCGGCATTGGCCACCAAGCTTTTCGGGTTGCCGCGATGCTCCTGGCCATCGAAGCTCAGGCTGACGAACCGGCCGGTCGCGGTGGCCAGCCGGTCAACGATCGCGCACACCGTGGTGGCCGTGCCGGTCCCACCATTGACCAGGACGCAGTCGCCGAGCCCTGGGTCGGCCAGCCGCACGATCAGCCGCGCGGCGTCGCGGCCGTGCATGAAGTCGCGGGTCTCCTCGCCCGTGCCGAACATCTGCAGGTCGAGCCGGCCATCCGCGAGCTTGACGCAGGTGTCCCAGAGCAGCTGCTTGCGCAGCCCTTCGCCATAGAGCGAGAAGAAGCGCACGATCCGGGTCTTGAGCCCGAGGTCGCGCGCGGCCGAGCGCAGGAGTTCCTCGCAGGCGACCTTGTGACTGCCATAGACCGAGACCGGCCGCAGCGGGTCATCCTCGGCGGACGGATGGCCGCTCTCGCCATAGACCGCCGCAGAGGAGGGATAGACCAGCACCGCGTCGGGCGCCGCCTCGCGCAACACCTCGATCACGTCCGCCGTCAGCACCACCGAGCGGCGAAACTCGCCGAACGGATCGGCCTGGGCCCGGCCGACGCTGCCGGTGCCCGCACAGTGAACCACGAGCTGCGGCTTGCCCGAGGACGCGATCAGCTCCTGGAGGCTCGCTTTGGTGACCTCGCCCTCCACCGCCGTGGCGAGCGGCAGGCCACGCCGGCCATGGCCGATCCCGACCACTCGCCAGCCCGCCTTCACCAGTTCCTCGACCACCATCCCGCCGAGGAAACCGAAGCAGCCGGTCACCACGGCCAGGCGGTCGACCCGCTTGCCGGTCATCGTCAGTGCTTGCGGATGGCGAAGCCTACGCCATAGCCGGCGTCCGCGAAGGTCCAGGCGGAAAAGCGCGGGTCGTTCGCCACCTGCGTGCGCCAGACCTCCGCCAGGCCCGGATGGGCCGGGTGGCTCACATCGTCGAACACGACAGCACCGCCCACCGCCAGATGCGGCAGGACGTCGGCCAGGTCCTCGGCGGCACCGGGATCGGTGTGGTCACCGTCCACGGTGATCAGGTCGAAATAGGTGCCGGGATTCTCGGCGAAATACTTCTTCACCGTGACGTGGCTGTTGCCGTCGATGAACTCGGCCTTGCCGGTATGGCCGACCTTCTTCAGCTCTGCCCGGACGAAGTCGGGGCCGGGATTTTCCATCCCGGCATAGTTCTTCATCCACATGTCGAACAGGACCACGTCGACGCCAGGCGTCTGGCTCGCCACCGTGCAGACCGAGCGGCCGCGGCGCACGCCGATCTCCAGGTAGCGCTGGGGCTTGAGCGCCCGGGACATGGTCAGCAGCACGGTGACGATGTCAGCATAGATCCAGTCGTCGCCGAAGCGCTTCAGGCCCTCGGTGTAGAACCGGGTCAGGTAGCGCGTGTAGTCGTCGGGCGAGAGCTTGCCCATGATCTCGAGCGCGTCCTTCAGCATCGCGGCGGAGGCGGCGTCCAGTGCGAAGGTTTCGGCTCCGGCCATGACCGGCGGGTACCATTCGGTCTCGCCGGGTGCCGCGCTGTAGCAGACCGCCTGGCAGCGGGCGGCGTCCTTGCCATAGGCAGGCTTGGCCCAGGCGGCACGTTCCTCGGGCGTGGAGACGGGGGTCTGGGCGGGCTGGGAACGAAACAGGCGCCGGATCATGCGGCAACGAACTCCTTGAGGTTGCGGACCGGCACGGCCGGGTTGCCGCTGGCGATGACGCCGGAGGGAAGGTCGGTGGTGACGACCGAGCCGCCCGCCACCACGGTATCGTCGCCGATCGTGACGCCGCGGAACACGATGGCGTTCATGCCGAACCAGCAGCGT
>NZ_WUJP01000535.1 GCF_009806515.1 Geminicoccus flavidas
CGGCCGATGGTCACCGGTGCATGAGCGATCCGATAGTCGGTGTTCTTCGACAAGCCCAGGATCTTCGCGAAGTGGCGCTCGCGCTCCTCCGCGTCGATCGGATGGGTGTTGTTGTCGAACACCTGCACGCCATGAGCGAACAGGGTGCCGTCGCCGATCTGGATGTGGTTCATCGCCGAGATCAGCACGCCGTCGCCGAAATAGCAGCGCTCGCCGACCGTGAGCCGGCCGGTGGGCTCCAGGCGCATGATGGCGCGGCTGACGGTGTGGCGGCCGATGCGGACGGCCTCGCGCTTGTTGCGGTTGACCAGCCGGGCATCCAGGCCCAGCCGGATGTCCGGGCCGAGCTGGCCCGCCCCATGGAAGGAGCGCCAAACCGCCTGCAGCCGGCGTGCGGCGGCAAGCGAGCGCGTCATCTTGAGGGCGGCAATAAAGCCGGACGGCTCCAGGAAGACGGGCCCGTCGGCGAACGCATGGTCAAAGGGAGAGAGTGCCGGCATGCGGCCTGATGACCGTTCGCGAGGGGGTGGATCTTCGCCCGGGCGCCAAATGGTCGGCGCGGATGGCGTCTCATCGCGAGAGGTTCTAGACGGGCACGGCAACCGGTTCAAGAACGCGAGTCTGTCCTGCTCATGCGCCTGACCTGGCCGTTTGGCCGCGCCACGACCGAGGCCCCGTCGACCCAGCCCTCGACGCCCCAGCCTGCGGCGAACGAGCATCGGCCGACCGATCTGTCGAAGATCTCGGTGGTGCTGGGCACGCTCGACCGGCTGCATTTGCTGGTGCCCGCGATCGAGAGCGTGCGGGCGCAGAAGGTGCCGGCCGAGGTCGAGATCGTGGTGATCGATGGCGGCTCGATGGACGCGACCCTGCCCTGGCTCACCGCGCAGAAGGACATCATCACCATCGTCCAGCACAATCGCGGGGAATGGCAGGGCAAGCCCCTGCCAAGACGGAGCTGGGGCTTCTTCATGAACCTCGCGTTTCGCGCGGCCAATGCGGAGATCGTCTGCATGATCTCGGACGACTGCCTCTTGCTGCCGGGGGCACTCCAGGCGGGGCTCGACCGTCTGGCGGAGCTGGAGGCGCAAGGCGAGCGGGTAGGAGGCCTGGCCTTCCCGTTCCGCAACTGGCCGGACGACCAGCGCTTCTTCGTGGGCAGGACGCTGGGCGGGCGGATGATGGTGAACCACGGCTTCCTGCTGCGCCGGGCCATGGCGGATGTCGGCTGGATCGATGCCAAGGCCTACCGGTTCTACAAGGCTGACAGCGACCTCTGCCTGAAGATGTGGGACAAGGGCTGGACGATCCACGACGTCCCGGATGCCCATGTCGAGCACTATGTCGATCCTGGCGAAGCGCTGAGGGTGCAGAACAACACGACCATGGCGGCGGACCGGGACGTGTACGTGCAGCGCTGGAAGGATCTAGCGAAGCAGGAGCTGCCCTCCAGGCAGGAATATGACTGGCAGGATCCGGAAGCCACGGCGGACCGGGTGTTCGGGCCGATCCGGCAGCAGAGCCTGAAGGCGACCGCGTCGTGAGAATCGGGCTGCGCGTCCTGAGCAATCCCTTGTGGACCGGCGGCATCCACTACGTGCTGGCCTGGGCCACCGCCCTGTCCCGCCTGCCCGCCATCGAGCGGCCGGAGGTCGTGCTGCTGGTGGCCGACGAGCGTGGCCAGCCGATCGCGGAGGCCAACCGGCACCTGGCGGCGGCGGTCGAGCCGTTCGACCGGGCGGGCTTACTCGACCTGGACCTGGTCTATCCCGCCACCCAGCTGTTCGAGGCACCGACCGGTGCGCCCTGGGCCGGCTGGATCCCGGACTGGCAGTGCCGCTACCTGCCCGAGCTGTTCGACCAGGCAGAATATGCCCGCCGCGACCTGCATTTCCGGCTGCTGGCGACGCGCACGCCGGCGCTGGCCGTCTCCTCCGCGATGGCCGAGGCGGACACGCGCCGGATCGTCGGGGACGCCATGGTGCCAACCGTCCGCCTGCCCTTCCCGGCCCTGGTCGATCCGGGCGAGGTGGCAGCCCTGCCGCGTGCCGAGGAGGCGCCGGAGCGCTACCTGCTGATCTGCAATCAGTGGTGGCGGCACAAGAACCTGGAGCTGCCCGTGGAAGCTCTGGCGCGCTGCCGGGACCGGACGGTCCAGCTGGTTTTCACCGGCGAGACCAAGGACCCGCGCTGGCCGGACAATGAAGGGCGGATCCGGGGGCTAATCGAGCGGCACGGCCTGGTGGCGCGCTGCCACGTGCTGGGCCGCATCCCGCGCGTCACCCAGCTGGCCCTGCTGCGCGACTGCATCGCCGTGATCCAGCCGTCGCGGTTCGAGGGCTGGAGCTCGGTGGTGGAGGAGGCGAAGGTACTCGGTCGCCCTCTCCTCTTGGCGGAGTTCCCGGTCCACCGCGAGCAGGCGCCCGATGCCCGCTTCTTCGGCACGGACGACCCGGATGTGCTGGCCGCGGCGATGGACGATGCCTGGGCGGGACGGGTGGCACCGGTGCCCTTCGATGCCGAGGCCAACGTACTGGCCTGTGCCAGGCGGCTGGTCGATCTCGCCGGCATCACCCGCCAGCGCTACGACCGGCGCCGCCACGACCCGGGCGTGCTGCTGACTGACTTCGAGCGCGAGCTGGAGCGGCTCGCCGCCGACCCGGCCATGACCGACCTGGTCAAGCGCCAGCAGGGCGCCGTCCATGCCCTGCGCCGTCGGGAGTCGGCCCTGGACGCCGAGCGGGCGATGCGGGTGGAGGCGGCGCCGGCGACCTCCCTGCTCGGGCGGCTGAAAGGCTGGCTGTCAGGCGGCGGCTGACGCCGGTTCGGCGTCGTGCAGGCCCAGCTTCTCGGCGGGATAGACGAACGGCTTCCCGTTCAGGATGCCCTCGCAGATCACGTCCAAGCCCGGATGGTGGCCCGGCATCAGCTCCTCAAGGCTGGTGATGCCCAGGTCGTACATGGCCTTGGACTTGGATGGCACCAGGAAGGGCAGCGGCAGCATCCGCCGGAAGAAGAAGTGGTAGGCGTACATCCGCGCACGCCGGACCGTCGCCGCGTCCAGCCGCCGGCCGAACGGCAGCCCGCCCAGGATCTCGCGATAGTGCTCGACCGAACGGGCGTCGGTGGTGAGACCTTTGTTGCGGATCCAGGCCTCGCCCGCGACGATCACCGGGATGCCGAGCGAGGTCAGCTCCACACCGGTCTTGGTGCCGTACACGATCGCCGAATCGCACAGCAGCATGGCCGCATAGGTGCTGACCTGCTCCTCCGGCCCGATCACATGGACGTTGGGCGGCAGGACCGGGAAGGCCTTGGCGATCTCGTCCACCGCCTTCTGCCGGGCTGGCACCGTGCCCCGGATCTCGGCCGGGTGGACCCGGATCAGCAGCTGCAGCTCCGGGTGCTCCGCGAACCAGCGCACCGTCTCGATCAGCCAGGCGCCCATGTTGGGGAAGGCATTGGCCGGATAGTGGAGCTGCGCGTCCCAGAACACGTTGGTGAGGCAGCCGATGATCGGCTTGGTTCGGTCGATCCTGCGCTCGGCGATCAGCTTCTCGACGTCCTCGTCGGGCTTCTCATGGAACCAGATCCAGTCGCGCGTGCCCGACCAGCGGCTCTTGAGATAGTCGAGGATCAGCTGCTCCTGCGTGTCGTCGAACGGCAGGTTCTCCCACTCAGACACCGGCTCGTCCATGAGCGTATGGTGGTAGGTGTCGTGGTGGCTGAAGATGAAGCAGTTCTTGCGGTACGCCGCGACCCAGTTGGCGACGTGGACGCCTTGCCTGCGGCAGGCCTCGCCGACGATGCCCTGCGGGACGTAGATGCCATGGTGGAACGCGGCAGCGTCGATCCGCTCCTTGGCGAACAGCGCCTGCATAGCGAACGCCGTGATCAGTGACGCCTCGAAATAGCGGCGCAGCACCGGCTCGCCCAGGGGCTCGTTCTCGAGCGTGCCGCGGGCGAAGAAGCGCAGAGCACCGGCCTTGGCGTGGTCGCCCACCGCCATCCCGTCCAGCACATAGGTCGGGATCTGATCGGCCGGAAGGGTCTCGGCGAGGCGACGCGCCTCGGCCTTGGCCCGGTCATCACACAGTGTGCCGAGCGTGTGATGCTCGATCGGCAGCTGCTCGAACACCATCGAGCCGGTCTTGAAGCAGTGCTTGCACAGCCGCTCGGCCAGGCGACGGTCGGCCAGGTCC
>NZ_WUJP01000536.1 GCF_009806515.1 Geminicoccus flavidas
TCGGGCCCCTTGAGGTTGGTCCACATCGCCTGCAGGCAGCCCGGCAGAGCCGCATCACACAACAGATGATGGACTTTGGCGCCACGCAATGCCAGGGAGACCGCCAGCACGCTTTCCAGGAGCGTCACCAGGGCGTGGCCGCCGGTGTTGGTGGCGATCAGGACCGACTTGCCCTTGTGGGACCGGCGCGTGGCCCGCTCCCACAGGGCGCGGTCCTTCTCGATCAGGCTGGCCCAGTCGACCAGGGCACCCTGGGCGGCGGCACGGATCGGGGCCGCCTCGGCCTTGAGCCGGCGGAACAGGCGCTGCAGCAAGGACGGAAACTCCTGGCGCCCGTGACCCGGACGCGCGGGGGGAATTGATGTCCGCCTAGGATCATGCGATAGGCGCGCTGTCAATCGCGCCGGACACGCCCAGGTAGAATTGCCGCTCCGGGCGCCTTGCGGCCGGCGCGTGCGACCCGATTAGAGATCGAGAGTCCCCCGTCCATGGCAGTCATCCAGTCGCCGCGTCAGGAACAGACGCAGCCGACTCTCGTGATCGAGCACAAGAGCGTGGCAGACCTCGCCACGATGTGGCGGGACCTTTGGGTGTACCGGCACCTGATCCGCTATCTGGCCGGGCGCGAGCTCAAGGGCCGCTACCGCGCCTTCACGCTCGGGCGCGCCTGGTTCCTGATCAAGCCGCTCTCGGAGATGCTGGTCTACGTGCTGATCTTCGGGCTGGTCCTGAAGCTGCACCGTGGCAGCCTGCCCTATCCACTGCACGTCTATACCGGCCTGATCGCCTGGCTGTTCTTCGCCGGTGCGGCC
>NZ_WUJP01000537.1 GCF_009806515.1 Geminicoccus flavidas
ACAAGGGTGTCCTCCAGCTTCACCAGCTATCGCGGGATGATGACCAAGGTCTACTTCCCGCGCCTGGTCCCGCCGATCGTGGCGCTGGTGGTGGAGTTCGCCGACATGGCGGCGGCCTTCGCCTTCGGCGTGCTGATGATGGCGGTCTATATCCTGGTGCCGGGCCTGCTGGGGCCGGACGAGAGCGCCACGCCAGGGATCGGCCTCGTCACCCTGCCGCTCTGGCTGCTCCTGCTGGTGATCTGGACCGCAGGCGTCGGCCTGTTCTCGGCGTCCAAAGGGGTGAAGCACCGTGACGTCGGCATGATCCTGGCCATCTTCATGCGGGTCTGGATGTACACCGCACCCGTGATCTACCCGATCAGCTTCATCCCCGAGAACTATCTCTGGCTCTACCGGCTGAACCCGATTGCGGTGATCATCGAGGGCTTCCGCGCGTCGATCACCGGCCAACCCCTGCCGCCGCTCACGGCGATCCTGTGGACCTTCATTACCGGAATGTGCCTCCTGGCCTACGCCCTGTTCCTGTATCGCCGCACCGAACGCGACATCGTCGACCACTTCTGATGACCCTGCCCGCCATCGAGGTCCAGAACCTCGGCAAGAGCTATGTCCTCAACCGCAAGAGCGGCGAGGCAGCCAATCGCACCGTCTGGGTCCTGGACGACATCTCGTTCAAGGCCGAGCCCGGCGACGTGATCGGCATCATCGGCAAGAACGGGGCCGGCAAGTCGACCCTGCTCAAGATCCTGGCCAGGATTACCGAGCCCACCCGCGGCAAGGCGATCATCCGCGGCCGGGTGGCGAGCCTGCTGGAGGTCGGCACCGGCTTCCACGACGAGCTGTCGGGCCGTGAGAACGTGTTCATGAACGGCACGCTGCTGGGCATGACACCCACCGAGGTGCGCAAGCGCTTCGATGAGATCGTCGCGTTCTCCGGGGTCGAGCGCTACATCGACCAGCCGGTCAAGCACTATAGCTCGGGTATGCGGGTGCGCCTGGCCTTCTCGGTCGCGGCCCATCTGGACCCGGAGGTCATGTTCATCGACGAGGTGCTCTCGGTCGGCGACATGGAGTTCCAGGACCGCTGCCTGAAGCGGATGAACCAGCTCACCACCGAGTTCGGCCGCACCGTCCTGTTCGTCAGCCACAACATGAACGCGGTGGCGACGCTGTGCCCCCGCGCCCTGCTCTTGAACCAGGGCAAGTGCGTGGCGCTGGGCCCGACCGGCGAGGTCATCAAGCAGTATCACGGCCTGGTCCACGGCATCAAAGAGAAGCGGGGCCTGGCCGAGCGCGAGGACCGCAGTGGCGCTGGCGGCGTACGCTTCCTGGAGGTCCAGCTTCAGGACGGTGCCGGCAAGCCGGTCGAGTTCGCCCGCTCCGGCCTGCCCCTGCGCCTGGCGCTGCGCTACCGCTTCGATGCCGATACGCCCTTGAGCGACCGGGTGACGCTCAACGTCGCCTTCAACAATGCTCGCGGACAGCGGCTGTTCGCCACGCCCTCGGACCTGATCGGCAAGGTGGGCGGCAAGGTCGCGCGTGAGGGCTGGTGCTTCGTCGAGATCCCGAAGCTGCCGCTGATGCCCGGCCGCTACGAGATCGACATCGCCTTCCAAATCGACCGGCTGACCCTGGACAAGGTTGCCGGTGCGGCGGTGGTGCCGGTGGTGGAGGGGCCATTCTATCCGACCAACCGGCTGCCCAACAGCCTCTCGGGCGACCTGTTGGTTGACTATGAGTGGTCCCTGTCGACCTCGGCCAGCCTGCCGGCCAAGCCGGAGCCCAAGCCGGCGCCGGCCCGCGTGGAGGTCGGCAAGGAACCGATTGCCGGGCAGCTCCAGGCAATGGCGGCACCGGCCAACGGCCTGGAAAAGAGCGCCCGCGAGCTGCTGGAACAGGCCGTGCCCGAGGCGAATCGGCACCAGCAGCTGACCGGCGACGTCGAGGCGGGCGAAGCTCGGCTCGCGGCACTGCGCTCCCTGCTGCCGGCCGGCGACGAAGCCAGCCTGCAGGTCGCCGACCGGCTGGATGCCGCATTCGGCCGTATCCGACGGCATCTGGCCGAGGCGGAGCTGGCGGCACTGCTGGGCGTGGCCCTGCCGGCAGCGGTCCACGAACGCGGCCTGCCGGTCGACGACCCGCGCATCGCCGTGCGCGACCAGCCGGGCCCGGCCATCGCGGAGTTCGGCAAGCCGGTCGTGGGCCTCGCCACCTTCGTCAACCAGGCAATGGCCGCCTGGCAGGGTCAGGAGCGCCAGCGCCAAGCCCTGGAGATCATCGCAGCGCGCGCCAGCGCCTATTTGGAACGGGCCGATGCCATTCTGGCCCGGGCACCGGAGGACACGGCCGGGCAGAACGTCCACCGGCAGGTGACGACCCGGCTGCGCGAGATCCTGCGTCACGTCGAGTTCCTGCAGGCGGCCCCGCCGGACTCCACGCCCGAGGATTTGAAGCGCGGCTGGCTGAGGGCCAGGGCCGCGCAGGAGGAGGTGCTGCGCGCACCCGGCGAGGTGCCGGACCAGCCGGATCAGCCGCTCCAGACCCGGCTGGCCCGGATCGCCCCGGCGGTGAACGCGCTGGAGAAGGCGAGCGTCGCACTGGTCACCCAGGCCGAGCCGATCGATCCGGCACGCCATGGCCAGCTGCGGCAGTGGGCGGAAGGCTTCGCCGAGCGGGTGGCCGCCCTGCGCGCCCAGGCGGGCGAGGGCGACCATCACCCGATCCGGATGGCGGGCGAGCTGGCCGCGGCACTGGGCCGGGCGCGGCAGAACCTGGACGATGTCGAGCTCTCGATGCTCCTGGGAGTGCCGGTGCCGGACGGCGGTCTGGGCCGCGACCTCGCCGCGGACGACCCGCGGCTGGCCAAGCGCGCCACGGCAGGCGCCACCATTGCCGAATTCTCCCGGCCGGCCGTGCTGCTCACCGAGCATGTCGAGCATGCCCTGGCCCATTGGCAGGGCAGCGACGCGCAACGCCAGGCAATGGCGATCGTCGCAGGACGGGCGCGCGGCTTCCTGGCGCGTGCGGACCAGCTTCTGGCGGGTGCGGCGGCCGATGCCGATGCGGTCGATGTCCACAACCAGGTGACGCTCCGGCTGAAGGACGTGCTGGACTGGGCGGAATACCTGCGCAGCGCACCGGCCGGAACGGGTGCCGGCGCAGAACCTCTGTTCGCCGCTTGGCAGGCGGCCTCGCGGGTGCGCGAGCTGCACCTCTCGCAGATCTTCCAGGGCATCGAGGCGGTGAGCGTGCCGATCGGTGCGATTAACCAGGAAAGCGCCCACGAGAATCAGGTCGACCTGCTCTATGTCTCGGCGATCGCCAAGGCGATCGGGGCCAGGCGGATGTTCGAGGTGGGCACCTATATGGGCCGGACCACCTGGCATCTGGCGGCCCTTGCCCCCGACGCGCAGGTATGGACCCTGAACCTGCCGCCGGAGGCCGATCCGCGTATCGCGCCCGTGCTGGGCTCCTATTACCGCGGCAAGCCGGAGGCGGCCCGGATCCACGAGCTGTGGACGGACAGCAAGACCTTCGAGCCCGGTGAGCTGGCCGGCACGATGGACTTCGTGTTCGTCGATGCCGACCACAGCTACGACGCGGTGATGGCCGACACCGAGCGGGCCCTGAAGCTCGTGCGGCCAGGCGGCGTGGTGCTCTGGCACGACTATGCTGCGAAGTCGCCGGGCGTGGTGCGCTTCGCCCATGACTTCGCGAAGGAGCGCCCCCTGTTCCGGATCAAGCATACCTGCCTGCTCTGCCTGATCGAGGGCGTGGATGCCTCGAGCTTTCAGCCCCACCCGATGCAGCGCGGGCTGGGCGACTAGGATGCCGGCAGCCGATCTTTCCCCGACAGGGTCGCCCATGAGAGTTGTTCGAGGCCGCCGGGGACGCTACCAGATCGCACCCGCGACGCGCCCAGATTTCGTGCAGACAGGAAGCCGCGACGCGGTCGCGCCGTTCGCCTTGCTTGGAGTGGTCGATGTCTCGTGAGCTCGTCATCGCCGGTCGGCGCATCGCCGATGATACCGACACCTACGTGATCGCCGAGGTGGGGCACAACCACCAGGGCAGCGTCGAGAAGTGCAAGGAAATGATCGACGCCGCGGTCGCGTGCGGCTGCGATGCGGTGAAGCTGCAGAAGCGGGAGAACCGCTCGCTGTTCACCAAGTCGATGTATGAGAGCAGCTACAACTCCGAGAACGCCTTCGGCTCGACCTACGGCGAGCATCGCGAGGCGCTGGAGTTCGACGACAGGCAGTATGTCGAGCTGGCGAACTACTGCAAGCAGAAGGGCATTGCCTTCTTCTCGACGGCATTCGACTTCGAGAGCGCCGACTTCCTCCATGCGCTGGACATGCCGGCCTTCAAGATCGCGTCCGGCGACATCATCAACACGCCGCTGCTCGAATATGTCGCGAAGCTCGGCAAGCCGATGATCGTGTCCACCGGTGGTGCGACCATGGACGACGTGAAGCGCGCCTACGAGACGATCATGCCGATCAACCGGCAGCTCGCGATCCTGCAGTGCACCGCGGGCTATCCGCCAGCCTGGGAAGAGCTGAACCTCCGGGTGATCGAGACCTTCCGCAAGGCCTTCCCGGACATCGTGATCGGCTTCTCCAGCCATGATTCCGGCATCGCCATGCCGCTCCTGGGCTATGCGCTGGGCTCGCGCATGGTGGAGAAGCACTTCACCCTCGACCGGACCATGAAGGGCACGGACCACGCCTTCTCCCTGGAGCCGGTCGGCATGCGCAAGCTGGTCCGTGACCTGAAGCGCGCCCGGGTCGCCATGGGCGACGGGGTGAAGAAGCAGTACCCGTCGGAAGAGAAGCCGCTGTTCAAGATGGCCAAAAAGCTGGTGGCCGCGCGCGACTTGCCGGCCGGCCACGTGCTGACCCGCGCGGACATCGCGATCAAGTCGCCGAACGACGGCCTGCCGCCGCACCAGATGAACGTGGTGATCGGCCAGAAGCTGACGGCAGCACTGGCGGCGGACGACAACATCACGCTCGAAGGCCTCGCCCGTGCGTGATCCGCTGTTCGACCTGGCTGGGCGCGTCGTGATCGTCACCGGTGCGCTGGGCCAGCTCGGCAGCGCCTATGCGGCAGCATTGGTGGATAGGGGGGCGAAGGTCGCCCTCCTCGACCGCCATGACGACATTTCCCGCCTGCCGGCCCCTTTGCAGGAGGCTTGTGCCGATGGCCGTGCTCTGGCCCTGGCGGCCGACGTCACCGACCGGGAGGCACTCCAGGGGGCCCTCCGGCGGATCGAGGACCGGCTGGGTACGCCGTCGGGCCTGATCGCCAACGCGGCGCTGGACAGCCCGCCGAACGCGCCCGCCTCGGAAAACGGGCCATTCGAGGACTATCCGGTCGAATCATTCCGCAAGGTGCTGGACGTCAACGTCACCGGGGTCATGCTGTGCTGCCAGGTGTTCGGCGGCGCCATGGCCAAGGCCGGGCAGGGCTCGATCGTGCTGATCGGCTCGATCTACGGCGTGGTCTCGCCCGACCAGTCGATCTACGAGTACCGGCGCAGCGAGACCGAGACCTTCTTCAAGCCGGTGGCCTATTCGGCCAGCAAGTCGGCGCTCTACAACCTGACCCGCTATCTTGCGACCTATTGGGCCGGCA